>JAGVVH010000264.1 GCA_019135895.1 Bacteroidota bacterium
GTACCCGGAGCCGGGGTCGAACCGGCACGAGTGTTACCTCACCGGTTTTTGAGACCGGCGCGTCTACCAATTCCGCCATCTGGGCATTAGAGCGGCAAAAATACAAAAAATTTTAACGTCTGTTATTATTTTACACTATTTTTTCTATCCACCCATTAATTTCTGTCAATTGAACTGCCGGAACATCCATTTTTAGTTTCTTTCGCATTCCGCCCAAGTCGTTCAGTAATTTATTAGGGTTCGCTGTTTTAAGATTATCAACAGTCAGAATATTCAGTTTTTTAAGAACCGGAATCCAACATTCAGGCACACCCAATTCAATAAAATCAGAATCATTGGTAGTATCTTGTTTTTTTTCGGGGCGCATTTGCGGGAAAAAGAGCACATCCTGAATAGAGGCTGAATTGGTCATAATCATCGAAAGTCTGTCGATGCCGATACCGAGTCCTGCCGTAGGAGGCATTCCTATTTCGAGAGCACGCAGAAAATCTTCATCCAGCACCATAGATTCGGCATCTCCACGTTTGCCAAGTTCAAGTTGTTCTTCAAAACGTCTCCTTTGATCAAGAGGGTCATTCAGCTCGGAATAGGCATTACAGATTTCCTTTCCATTGCAGACAGCCTCAAAGCGCTCTGTCAGGCCTGGTTTAGCACGATGTTTTTTTGTCAACGGGGATGTTTCAAGAGGATAATCATAAATAAAAGTAGGTTGTATAAGGTGTTTTTCGCAGGTTTCACCAAAAATTTCGTCTATTAACTTCCCTTTTCCCATAGAGGCATCCACTTCTACCCCAACCTTTTTTGCCACTTCAACCAATTGTGATTCATCCATCTCAGCAATGTCAATTCCGGTGAAGTTTTTTATAGCCTCATACATGGTAAAGCGTTTCCAGGGTCTTTTAAAATCAATGATATTGTCTCCGACAGGAACTTTTGTAGTTCCATGAAGAGCAAGAGCAACCGTTTCAACCATTTCTTCCACCAGATTCATCATCCATTCGTAATCTTTGTAGGGAACATACAGTTCCATTTGAGTAAATTCAGGATTGTGAAAGCGATCCATCCCCTCGTTACGGAAATCTTTTGAAAACTCATACACACCATCAAAGCCCCCAACAATTAATTTTTTCAAATAGAGTTCATTAGCGATACGAAGGTAGAGGGTCATATCCAGCTTATTATGAAAAGTCTTAAATGGGCGGGCGGCTGCACCGCCATAAAGTGGTTGTAGAATAGGGGTTTCAACTTCCAAATAACCCTTGTCATTCAAAAAATTCCTCATAGTATTTACCAATTTTGTCCGCTTGATAAAAGTCTCTTTAATTTGAGGATTGACGATCAGGTCAACATAACGCTGGCGGTATCTTTGTTCAGGATCTTGAAAAGCATCATAAAGCACATTGTCTTTTTCCTTGACAATCGGCAAGGGACGTAAAGACTTGCTTAGTAGGACAAAGCTTTTGATATGAATACTAATTTCCCCCATTTGGGTAGTAAAAACAAAACCTTTAACACCGATAATATCTCCGATATCCAATTTTTTAAATACAAAATTATAAAGAGATTTGTCATCACCCGGGCAAAGTTCGTCACGTTTAGCATAGATTTGTATTTTGCCGTGAGCATCCTGAAGTTCAAAAAATGAGACAGCTCCCATAATACGTTGGCTCATTATTCTACCGGCAAAACTAACCTCCTGGAATAAAGTGTTGTCAGTCGGAAATTTTTCCAAAATTTCCTTACTGGTAACATTTACTTCAAAAAGCTCAGCAGGGTATGGATTTATTCCGAGTTGAATAAAATCTTCTAATTTTTTTCTTCTGATTATTTCTTGTTCGCTCAATTCAATAGCCATAATATATTGTTAATTTGGCGGCAAAAATACAAAAGAAATGGCAAATGACAATTTATGAGCAGGGGAAAAACAAAGGAAGGTCTCAAAAACAAAGATTAAAAACCAAAAATTTTACATAGTTTATCGACCGCAACCTCAACGTGTCTTTTTTCAGCTTCAAAAGTTTGTCCGGCAATATGGGGTGTTACCAAAACATTTTCCATATGAACCAATTCTTCCAATACGGGGGGCCAATAATTTTTAGGAAGTAGTTGTAAATGGGCATCTTCATATTCAAGAACGTCGAGGCATGCAAATTGAATTTTTCCATTTTTAATATATTTGAGAAGATCGGTAGTGTCCACAACTCCTCCACGGGAAGTATTCAGAAAAATAAAGGGCTTTTTAACAACCTTAAGCAATTCATTATTGATAAAATGGAAATTCTCGGGCAAATAATTTATATGAACAGAAAGAACATCACATTTTTCCAACAAAGTATGGAGGGGAACTTCCTCAACATAATCTTCTTCAAATCCAAAATTGAACTTATCATAGACATAAATTTTGCATCCAAAAGGCTGCAACAATTTGGCAAAAGCACTGCCGGTATTTCCATAGCCTATAATTCCAATTGTACGGGAGCCGATTTCCAACCCTTTGTTTTTTTCTCTCAACCATTCCCCACGCAGTACATCATCATGGGCAATAGGGAAATGTTTTAAAGCACAAATAAGAAAACCTAAACAATGTTCGGCCACAGACTGTGAATTTCCTTCGGGCGTGCTAATACATCTAACCCCTAGTTTTTCGGCATAAGCAACATCAATGTTTTCCAATCCGGAGCCAATTCTGACAATAAATCTAAGATTTTTTTTAGCATCAAGAAGAGCTTTATCTATCTTAAAACGATTTCTGATAAACAAGCCGAATACATCATCTTTCATCTCCATGAAAGTCTGATAGTCAATAGTTGGATTTACTTCACAAGAGAGCCCTCTTTTGGCGATCTTAGCCACAAGGTCTTTGTGAACTTTGTCAACAATAAGAATTTTTTTATTCATAATATATTTTGTTTTAGGTTTTTAAAATAAGGTAAAAAACTATTTTAACAAATTATTTTTTAGATGTAACATATAAAACAATTCTAATTTTTTCCAAAGATAAACGCGATCAATTCCTCTAACATTGTGATCGTGTGATGGATAGACAAAATAATCAATCTGAACACCGTCTTTTACTGCCTGATCAATCAATTCCAAACTATTCTGCCACACTACCGAATGGTCTTGAGCACCGTGCATAACGAGAAGAGGACATTGTAAATTTTTAATTGTAGGCAAAATAGAACTTTTGCTATATCCTTCAGGGTTTTCAAGCGGTGTGTCCATATATCGTTCTCCATACATCACTTCATACCAGCGCCAATCAACAACAGGGCCCCCGCAACTGGCAGCTTTAAAAATTTCTGGATAATGAGTTATTAATGATAAAACCATAAACCCCCCATAACTCCAGCCATCAATACCAATATTAGTTGTGTCAATATAAGGTAGCGATTTAAGATGCTGGATCCCGCATAATTGATCTTCCATTTCCAATACCCCCAATTGTCTGTGAATAGCTTTTTCAAAATCTGCACCCCGATTCGCCGTGCCTCGATTGTCCATGCAAAAAACGACAAATCCTTTTTGGGCTAAATAATTTAAAAATACGCCTCCGGACATAAAGGTATTTGTAACCATTTGGGAATGAGGTCCACCATAAACATAAACCAAGCAAGGATATTTCTTACTTTTATCAAAGTCAGGTGGAAAAATTAAACGACAGTACAAGTTATCCCCATTATGATTTTTTATAGAGAAAATTGAAGTAGTTCCGAGAGAGTTTTCTCCATAAGGATTTTTAGAAGTCAAAAGAAGCTCTCTTTTTTTCCCGTCAGAAGAACAGAAATATATATTTTGTGGTGTTGTAAGATTTTCAAAAAAATCAATAAAGTATTTAAAATCTGAAGAAAATAATGGTTTATGTGTTCCCTGTTCCGGAGTTAAATTAAGCAAAGCGCCGGTTTTTAAATTGACACAATATACATATCTGTCAGTAGGATTGTCTTTGTTGGTTATGAAATAAAGGAATTGTTCGTTTTTGTCTAATCCGGCAACTTCAAGAACCTCCCATGCTCCTTTTGTTATCTGCTTGAGCAATTTTCCGGAAAAATCGTAGAGATAACAGTGATTCCAGCCATCACGGTCGCTTTGCCAAATAAATCGGTTGTTTTTTAAAAAAATCATTCGGGTATCAGGTTCAACATACCGGGCATCGGATTCTTCAAGTATAACTCTAGTTTTTTCTCCAGAAACTACCGAATATTCTACTAATTTAAGATGATTTTGTTCGCGGTTAAGATGAGAAATATAGATAAATTTTTCATCAGGAGAAAAGGTTACATTGGTAAGAAATTCTCCGTCTTCTTTTTCAGTATGAAGATAGTGAAAAACAGATTTCTTCTGTAAAACAGATTGGTTGACATCAAAAACCCCAAGAGTAACAATGTGACTATTTTTGCCGGCCATCGGATATTTCATTCGATTTAATGTTGCAATTGGCGTAGAAGTATTAACCAAAGGATAATCCTCAACCATGCTTTCGTCCATTCTGTAAAAGGCTATATAATTAGCCCCGGGAGAAATATATTGTCCCTCTTCAATACCCCATTCACTACGATGAACAGATTCCCCAAAAACAATATTATTTCCGGTATCAGGACAGAGTAGTATCTTTTCAAAATTATTTTTTCCACTCAAAATAAAAACGCGACCATCATTTTCTTTAATTACAAAAAGACGAGCCGATATATCAGAGCTAATAATTTCTCCATCAAATAATGGGATTGTATCTCCTGTAAATCCGCCTTCAGTAAGATGAAGAAGAGCTTGTATTCTCGGAAAATAGAGAGTTTTTTCATCTATCCATTTAAAAGAGGGAATTTCGGTAATATGTTTTTGGGGAAATAGTAATCCTAAATCTTTAATAGTAACAAGAACGGTCTTTTTTCCAGTTTTGGCATCAAATAAAATAATTTCAGAGTTATTTTTAGAGTCAACATAGGCAAACTGATCCGAACTGGGTTTCCAGTTTGTATAATTGTAAGTTTCAAGTCTGTATTTGCCTTTGAAAACAGCTTTTAAATCAATTGTATTTATCTGAGAATATGCAGAAAATGAAAAATGAACTAATAAAAAAATAAAAAAAATACGTTTCATCAATGACCTTTTATTATCTAAAATGCAAAAATACATTTATCTCATAACTGACGTATGATTTTATAAAAAAAATCACCATAATCTCTTAATTCAAATTATAAGTACTTTTTAAATAGATCTTTACGAAATAATATGAGAAAAACAAGTAGGATATCAAATGCTGATAAAACAATTTTGCATAATTAATGTTAAAAGAGATGGAAAAAAGCAATATTCGATTAAAAATAGATTCCTGATTATCAAAAACCAACCCGCTCAAAATCTATTTTCACACAATACTTTTTTTGTATTTTTGCAAGCAATTAAATTACAGATAATATGGCAAATTTTTTAGGGCAACTATTTGGGACTAAAGCCGACAGGGATATGAAAGAACTGAGGCCAATACTTCAAAATGTAATACATGCCTACGAACCAATCAAGGAACTCACAAACGATGAATTACGGCACAAAACCATTGAGTTTAAAGAAATAATTTCCGAAAATATTAAAGAAGAAGAAGCACGTATTGCTGAAATTCAGGCATATATTGATGCCAATTATGATATGGATGTTCAGGAAAAACAAGCTTTTTACAAAGAGATAGATACTTTAGAAAAGAAAGCTTACAACAAAACACAGGAAGTATTAAATGAAATATTACCGGAGGCTTTTTCAGTTATGAAAGAGACTGCTCGCAGGTTTAAGGAACATGAGACCATAGAAGTTACTGCTTCCGAATTGGATCGCAATATTGCGGCCTATCGGGACTGTGTAGAAATTAAAGGAGATAGAGCAATATATCACAATAAATGGACTGCCGGTGGAAATCTCATCAAGTGGGATATGTGTCATTATGATGTTCAGTTGATTGGGGGAATTGTTCTTCATCAAGGTAAAATTTCTGAAATGGCAACAGGTGAGGGAAAAACATTAGTCGCTACGCTCCCTGTTTATCTCAATGCTCTGCCCGGCAAGGGGGTTCACATCGTGACTGTAAATGACTATTTGGCAAAACGAGACTCTGAGTGGATGGGGTTGCTGTATGAATTTCTTGGACTTACGGTAGATTGTATCGATAAACACGAACCTAATTCCGATGAACGTCGGAAAGCTTATCTTGCTGACATTACTTACGGAACCAATAACGAGTTTGGATTTGACTATTTGCGTGACAACATGGCTCGCAATATTTTTGAGTTGGTACAACGTCCTCACAATTACGCCATTGTTGACGAGGTTGACTCTGTTTTAATTGATGATGCCCGTACCCCTTTGATTATTTCAGGACCTACTCCACGTGGAGACCAGCAAGAATTTGAACTTTATAAGCCGATTGTTGAAAAACTTTACAATGCTCAGAAATTATATGTAACAGAAATCCTTGCAAAAGCAAAGAAATTATTAGCAGAAAATCCGGATCCAAAGCCGCAAGATGAAGCTGCTCAATTATTGCTTCGTGCTCACCGTGGACTTCCCAAGAATAAATCACTTATCAAATATCTAAGTGAACCGGGGATGAAACAGATCCTGCTAAAAACTGAAGGTTTTTATATGCAGGACCAGAATAGGAATATGCATATTATTGATGATCAGCTATATTTTGTAATCGAAGAAAAACAAAATACCGTTGACATTATGGATAAGGGGATTGATTTGGTGTCGAAAAATGCAGAAGAAGCCAAGCTTTTTATCATGCCGGATGTAGGTTCTCAAATTGCTGAACTGGAAAAAGAAAATCTCGATCATAAAGAAAAAATGGAAAGAAAAAATGAGATATATCGAGATTTTTCCATTGCTTCGGAACGAATTCATACAGTTCATCAACTATTAAAAGCATACACAATGTTCGAAAAAGATGTTGAGTATGTTATTATTGAAAACAAAGTAAAGATTGTTGACGAGCAAACCGGACGTATCATGGAAGGTCGCCGTTATTCTGATGGCTTACATCAGGCCATTGAGGCAAAAGAAAATGTAAAAGTAGAAGCCGCAACACAGACCTATGCTACCATTACTCTTCAGAATTATTTCAGAATGTATAATAAACTTGCCGGTATGACCGGTACTGCCGAAACGGAGGCAGGGGAATTTTGGAATATATATAAATTGGATGTAGTGGTTATCCCTACCAATCGCCCAATTGACCGATCCGATCAGGAAGATTTGGTGTATAAAACCAAACGTGAAAAATATGCTGCAGTAGTCAACGAAATTATCAAATTGAATGAAGAAGGAAGACCGGTGTTGGTAGGTACAACTTCTGTAGAAACTTCAGAGCTTATTTCTAAAATTCTTACAGCCCGAAAGATTAAACACAATGTACTGAACGCAAAACTACACAAAAAAGAAGCCGATATTGTTGCCGAAGCAGGGCAGTCTGGAACCGTTACTATTTCTACCAATATGGCCGGTCGTGGTACTGATATCAAGCTTGGCCCCGGAGTCAAAGAAAAAGGCGGGCTTGCTATTGTCGGTACTGAACGTCATGATTCACGTCGTGTTGACAGACAGCTCCGTGGTCGTGCCGGACGTCAGGGAGACCCCGGAAGTTCTCAATTCTTTGTTTCACTTGAAGATGACTTAATGCGTCTTTTCGGGTCCGATCGTATTGCCCGAATTATGGACAGCATTGGGATCAAAGAAGGCGAAGTTATTCAACATAAAATGATTTCCAAGTCCATAGAACGTGCACAAAAAAAGGTAGAAGAGAATAATTTCGGTATTCGTAAACGTTTGCTTGAGTATGATGATGTTATGAATAAACAACGTGAGACCATCTATCGTAAACGTCACAATGCTTTATTCGGAGATAAACTGGCAATAGATTTGTCTGAAATGTTCTATGATGTTTGTGCAACCGTTGTGGAAGAAAACTGGCATGCTAAGGATTACGAAGGATTCTGTCTTGATGCCATAACTGACCTGGGTTGTGAATCTCCTTTTGATGAAAATGAATTTTTACAGGAAAATCCTGCTAAATTGACTGACAGGCTTTACCCGTTAGTATATGAAAATTACAAATTAAAACTGCAAAAACTGACGGAACGTGCCTATCCTGTTGTTGAACGAGTTTATCTCGATGAGGGACATCGTTATCAAAATATTGCTTTACCCATTACTGATGGTATAAAAACCCTAAATGTAGTAGCACCACTCAAAAAATGTTTTGAAACTAAAGGACGCGAAATAGGGCTTTCCATTGAAAAAGGAATTACCCTTGCTGTTATTGACAATGCCTGGAAAGAACATCTTAGAGAGATGGATGATCTTAAACAGTCTGTACAAAACGCCTCCTATGAACAAAAAGACCCCTTGTTGATATACAAGCTTGAGTCTTTTGAGATGTTTGATAAATTAGTTGAAAAAGTCAATCGGGAAATTATTTCATTTCTTAATAAGGGTTCTTTGCCAATTGCAGAAAGTACACAAGTAAAAGAGGCCAAATTGCCTGAGTCCGATGCAAAAAAGTTGAGTGCAGGCAGAGAAGAAGTGGGTAGTAATAGACGTGTCGGCGGTCAGACGGCTCCGAATAGTCCTGTCCGCGTTGAAAAAAAAGTGGGACGTAATGACCCCTGCCCCTGCGGAAGCGGAAAAAAATACAAAAATTGTCATGGACTCGAAAGTGCATAAACGAGCCCTTGTCTCTGTTTCCAACGACCTCTTTTCAGACCAACGCGTTGATAAAGTATGTAATTCATTGACCAATATGGGGTTTGAGGTCTTATTGGTGGGGAGACAATATAAAGATTCACCACTTCTATCTCAAAGAAAATACAAAACTAAAAGAGTTCGCCTCTTGTTCAGAAAAGGAGCAGCCTTTTATGCTGAGTTTAATATCCGATTATTTTTTCTTTTGCTGTTTATCAAATGTGACATACTTGTTTCCAATGATCTAGATACTTTATTGCCTAATTATCTGATTAGCAAAATCAGAAGAAAGAAATTGGTATATGATAGTCATGAATATTTCTGTGGAGTTCCGGAACTTATTCATCGCCCATTTGTGCAAAATTGCTGGAGGAGAATTGAAAAATTATGTGTTCCCCATTTGTCGGATATGATTACGGTTAACCAATCCATTGCCGATTTGTATGATAAAGAGTATCCCCAAAGAAAAAACAAGGTCCGAGTTGTAAGAAATATTCCCACTTCTGAAAAACCTCTTATTACCGAAACCCGTCATTCTTTGGGTTTATCGGAAGAGAAAAAACTGCTTATTCTTCAAGGTTCCGGAATTAATGTAGATCGTGGCTCCGAAGAACTTGTTGCTGCCATGGAAATGGTGGATGACAATGCCCTATTGCTTATTATTGGGAAAGGGGATGCTGTTCCCGCTTTAAAACGACAAGTAAATGAAAAAAATCTTTCTCAAAAAGTACTTTTTATTGACAGAGTTTCCCCTGACAAACTCTTTAATTACACTTATCATGCAGATATAGGCTTTTCTCTTGACAAAGACACCAATATTAACTATCGTTTTAGCTTGCCCAACAAGATTTTCGATTATATGAAAGCAGAAACGCCGGTCATTGTTTCTAATCTTCCGGAAATAGCCAAAGTAGTGAAAGAAACTGAAATTGGACTTATTATTGCTGATCACCGACCCAAAACCATTGCTGATAACATTAATATGTTGCTTCGCGATGAAATGCTTCTTATGAAATTTAAATCTAATACAAAGATTGCAGCTAAAAACTATACTTGGGAAAATGAAGAAAAAGTACTTAATGATATATACAGAAAACTAATATAGAAAATGAGAAATATTAAAGCTGCCTTTTTTGATGTTGACGGTACTCTAACTTGCATCAAAACTAAGAGAATCCCTGCCTCTACTTTTCAAGCAATAAACAAACTGCAAGAAAAGGGAATCAAAACTTTCATTTGCTCTGGGCGTCATCTTTTAGATATAAAACACCTTGATCTTCCCCCTTTTGATGGATATATTTCCATCAACGGTGCTTGCTGTGTAGTGAATGATAAAATTATCTACAAAAACACCATCCCATCGGAGGATATTGAACGTTTAATTGAGTGGCAACAAGGACCACACAAATTTCCCTGTATTTTAGAAACTGAAGATAATGTTTATCTCAATTTTATAAATGAAAATGTTGAAATCATTCAGCGATATATTGATATCAGAACACCCAAAATGTGCTCCTTTGACGAATGGAGTGCAATGGCCCGAAGCGGAATAGAACAGATGCTTTGTTTCTTCGGTCCGGAACATGACAAAAAAATTATAAAGGAAGTATTACCCGGATGTACAACCCAAAGATGGTGTGATTTTTTTTCTGATGTTATTGCCGCCGGTTCTGATAAGGCAAGAGGTATTGATATTATTGCCAATCATTTTGGTTTTAAAATTGAAGAGACTATTGCTTTCGGGGATGGTGCAAATGATATTTCTATGTTACAATATGCCGGAATTGGGGTTGCAATGGGTGATGCGGACGAATGCGTAAAGGCAGTGTCTGATTATATAACAGATCCTGTAGAAAAAGACGGAATTATGAATGCCCTTTATAAATTCGGAATTCTGCCTTAATACTTTTTATACAGGTAAATCCCGCTTGTTAAAAGCAATAATGGCAATGGCATAAAGTATAATTCCGCCAATACCCATGATAATAAAATCTGTTCCATATCCAATCCCTTTCACAATAGCTTCGGCATCATACAATGTCAGGATAGTAAAGTAGCGGAGAACATTCAATTTGTCACTGACATTCACCAACATATTGAGCAGTAAGAAAAGGACGGGCAGTCCGATCCCAACCATTAAAGAATGTTTGGTTTCGTTGAATATTGCCGAAGCCAAAAATCCTATTCCCGTTATAATGGTAAATAACAAACATGCTCCGATATTAAGACGGAGAAAGGCATTTATGTCAAGCATATCCGGAAAGGCTGCGGAACAAAAAGCCATTCCTGAAAACATCAGAATAATAATCAAAAGCCAAGTGCTTGTTAATAAAAATAAACCTTGTGTAAAAGCAATAGTGGTACGCTTGCTTGGAGAAGTAAGAAGAAAAGCCATTGATCCGTCTCCTACAAGTCCGGCAAGAACACGATTTGCTACCACCACTGTATAAATCAGCGGGAACATATAAATAAGTAACCCATAAAAATAAGAACTGATAAACTTTGTAAGAGACATTTCTTCAGGCAGAACAAATCCAAATGCTTTTAGCACGTCGGCCGACATTTTCATTTTCAGTATTTGCTCAAAACCTTGCATGTCTGTGGGTGAATACATATTGATAATCACTAATAAATACATGATTAATACGCCCAAAATAATCAGAAATATAGTAAAATTCTGACGGATATCGACTTTAAATAAAGACCAGTTTATCATAATTATTTTCCTCCATAATAATGCATGAATAAATCCTCCAAAGAACCATTCTCTGATTTTAAATCCACTATGGGAAATGCAGAAAGTTCTTTAATGAAATTATTAATATCTCCCGAAAGGCTTATTATGGCAACATTATCTTTAAGTGTGACATTTTTACACTTAATCTTTTCAGCAAAGTTTCGTGCATGTACGGCGCTTTCGAAAGTGACATCAAAATTTTTCCTTTTACTGTTTCGTAAAACATCAACATCCTCTATTGCCACCAACCGGCCTTGTTTGATGATGCCGATTCGGTTGCAGGCTTTTTCCACCTCATCAAAATTATGGCTTGACATCAGGATGGTTTTTCCTTTCATTTTTTCGGTATGTATCAAATCCAAAAACACGCGCTGCATGAGCGGATCCAAACCCGCAGTGGGCTCATCAAGCACCAGAACATAAGGGTTGTGCATAAAGCCAGAAACAATACCCAATTTCTGTTTCATTCCTTTCGACATTTTTTTAATTTTCACATTAACATCGAGTTCAAACATATCAATCAATTGATGGCAATAGGTAATTTCTTTCAGTCGATGAAGATCAGCCATAAATTTTAAAAAACGAATTCCCGTCATTCCGTCGAAAAAAGCCATTTCCCCTGGAAGATAACCCAAGTTTTTCATTATCAGAGAACTTTGCGTACGACAATTGAGACCGTTAATACTACAGTTTCCTTTATCAGCATTCAGAAATCCCAACAAATGACGGATAGTTGTGGTTTTTCCGGCCCCATTGGGTCCCAAATAACCGAAAACCTCTCCTTGCCTAATAGAAAACGATAGATCAAAGACTCCTTTCGAATTTCCATAATCCTTTGTCAAGTGTTCAATTAAAATCATATTATTAAAAATATAAAGGCGGACAAATATATTAATTTAATTTTTCAAATTTAATTTTAGATCCTTAATTCATAATTTTTTTAATTTTTTTTCTTGTATCTTTGCGGCCGAAAAGCTACAACACATATAGAGAATGGCAGATTATAAAGACGATAGTATCATTACGTTATCCTGGGATGAACACATTCGAACCCGTCCCGGGATGTATATTGGCAAACTGGGCGACGGTTCTTCTCATGACGACGGAATTTATGTTCTGCTAAAAGAGGTTATGGATAATTCTATTGATGAGTTTATGAAGGGTTTTGGAAAGGTTATAGAAGTAACTATCAAAGAAAATAAGGTAAGTGTTCGTGACTATGGGCGTGGTATTCCTCTTAAAAAAATGGTGGATTGTGTGTCCAAAATTAATACCGGAGGAAAGTTCGATGAAGGAGATGCATACGATAACTCTATCGGAATGAATGGAGTTGGAGTAAAAGCTGTAAATGCCCTATCTTCATTTTTTAGGGTTCATTGTATACTGGATAGTAAACAAAAATGGGCCGAATTTTCCTGTGGTCAGAAAACGGAAGAATCCAATATTGAAAAGAGCTCTGATCGCAATGGAACTACCATAACATTTATTCCTGATAAGTCAATTTTTGAAAATTTTCACTGGTATACGGAATATGTTGAAAAAATGATGTGGAATTATGTCTATCTTAACCGAGGCTTAACAATCAATTTCAACGGAAATAAAATCCTTTCCAAAAACGGACTTTTAGACCTATTATATAATAATCTTGGAAATGATATGCTCTATACTCCCATTCATCTTGAAGAAGACGATTTTGAATTTGCAATTGCCCACACTTCAAGAAAATATGGTGAAGAGTATTATTCTTTTGTCAATAGCCAGCATACTTCTCAGGGAGGAACTCACCAACAAGCTTTCAGAGAAGCCATAGTAAAGACCATCCGTGATTTCTACAAGAAGGATTTCGATCCTAATGATATAAGAAATTCTATAGTGGCAGCACTTTCTATAAAAGTTAAAAATCCAATCTTTGAATCTCAGACCAAAACTAAGCTCGGATCGCAATATATGGCTCCCAACGGACAAACCATTCGTTATTTTGTCAACGATGTTGTGGGGCGCCTGCTTGACAAGTATCTTCATATCCACAGCGATGTAGCAGATGCATTGTTGAAAAAAATTCAGGAATCTGAAAAGGAAAGAAAAGAAATTGCCAACATAAAGAAAAGTTCGAAAGAAATTCAAAAAAAAGTAAGTCTACACAACAGTAAGTTGCGCGATTGCAGGTTCCATTTTAATAGCAATGACCCCCGGGGACTTGAGACTACCATGTTTATTACAGAAGGAGACTCTGCGTCGGGTTCTATTACTATGTCTAGGGATGCCAACACCCAGGCCGTCTTTAGCTTGAGGGGCAAACCACTCAATACGTTTAAAAACAATAAGAGCATTATCTATCAAAATGAAGAATTTAGTCTCTTGCAGGCAGCTCTTAACTTAGAAGAAGGTCTTGATGAATTGCGATATAACAATATCGTCATTGCAACTGATGCCGATGTTGACGGAATGCATATACGTCTTTTGCTGCTTACTTTCTTTCTGAAATTTTTTCCTGATGTGATTAAAGCAGGGCATCTATATATTTTGCAAACCCCTCTCTTTAGAGTCAGAAATAAACAAAAAACCTTTTATTGCTATTCAGAAGAAGAGAAAGCTTTTGCAGTAAAATCACTGGGAGGAAAACCCGAAATTACCCGTTTTAAAGGCTTGGGGGAAATCTCTCCGGCTGAATTCAAAAACTTTATCGGCAAAAATATCAGACTTGAACCTGTTGTCCTTGAAAAAGGAACTCATATAAACGAAATTCTCGAATACTATATGGGCGATAATACTCCCGATAGACAGGCCTTTATTATGGATAATCTTCGCGAAGAAATTGATGAAGTTCAGGAGATTTAAAACTATCATCATACACTTAAATCAATAACATAATATTTCGTTTAGGGTTTGGCAATTTTCCCCTGACTTTTTTATGTTACAATATACTTTAATATACTAGTATAAAAAATTGATTATCACTACATCTTAATCTGATAAAACATTTCTTAACCGAATCGCAACATAAAAGAAATAGAAATGTAATATTATCTTTACTTTTTTGTCATTTGGAAACTAAGCCATAATTACATGGATGCTTTTTATCTTATATTAATTGTTTTTCTTTTATTACTATCAGTTTTTGACCTTTTAGTCGGGGTAAGTAATGATGCTGTCAATTTTATTAATTCTGCAGTTGGTAGTAAAGCCGCTTCATTACGTGTAATTTTAATTATTGCAGGATTGGGTATTTTTATTGGCGCATCCTTGAGTAACGGGATGATTGATGTGGCAAGGCATGGGATTTTCCAACCGGCAAATTTTGTATTTGCCGATATCATGTGCATTTTTGTTGCTTCCATGATTACGGATGTTTTTCTGATTGATTTTTTTAACACAATGGGATTGCCAACCTCCACTACAGTTTCATTTGTGTTCGAACTTCTTGGAGCTACTTTTGCCATTTCAATTCTACTTATTTTAAAAGATACAACAGGCACTCTTTCATTTGTCAACCTACTCAATACCGATAAAGCATTGACCATAATTCTCGGAATATTTCTCTCAGTTGCTATTGCTTTTGTTTTTGGTGTCTTGATTCAATTTATTGTTCGTCTTCTTTTTACATTTGATTATAAAAAGAACATGAAATATTTTGCTGCTATATTCGGTGGATTGGCAGTTACCTCAATTGTGTATTTTATGCTTATTCAGGGATTAAAGGACAGTAGTTTCATGACCCCCGAACTGAAGTTAATAATGCATAGAAACACTCCCTATATTTTAATTGTATGTTTTGGGTTCTTTACCGTATTAATGCAAATTATATATTTTCTTAAAGTCAATATTCTGAAAGTGATCGTATTGTTAGGTACTTTTGCTCTGGCACTTGCTTTTGCCGGCAATGACCTGGTCAATTTTATCGGGAGGCCTATTGCAGCCTTAGAATCCTATTTAGAATACAGGGCAAACGGCGGTGGGGATATTGATACTGTTTTAAAAATGGGAAAATTAAATCAGCCATCACAGACTCCATTATATTTTTTTATAATAGCGGCCATTGTTATGATAGTGGCACTTTTTACTTCAAAAAAAGCTCATAATGTTGTAAAAACATCGCTGAATCTTTCCAGCCAGGAGGAAGGAGAAGAACTTTTCAATTCATCGAGTTTTGGAAGAAATTTGGTAAGGGGAACCCGTAAAATAGCATCCTTTTTTCTGGTTATCACCCCGGAACCTGTGAAAAAATGGATAGATAGTCGTTTTAATCAAAATGAGTTAATAATTGAAGAACACGCCGACTATGACCTTTTGCGAGCATCTGTTAATTTAATTGTTGCCGGAATGCTTATTGCAATTGGAACATCTTTAAAATTGCCATTATCAACAACTTATGTTACTTTTATAGTAGCCATGGGAACTGCTCTTGCTGACCGTGCCTGGGGAAGAGACACTGCAGTATATAGAATTAGTGGCGTTTTGAATGTTATTGGAGGTTGGTTAGTCACTGCAGTAGCTGCTTTTATTCTTGCTTTTATTATGGCAATGCTCATTTATTATGGACGTAGTGTTGCTATTGTGGCATTAATTGGTCTTGTCATATTTTCACTTATTCATAGCCGAAAGAAATTTATAAAAAAATCGGTAGAGGCTAAATGTAGTGAAACCATGTCTCAATTACTCAATACAACGGATGATGACGAAGCCCTTATACTGTTGCAACAACATGCTCGTGAAGATATTGACAGAACATTAGAATTTGTAAGACAAAAATATTTAGATACTATTGATTCCTTTTGCAGAGAAAACCTTCGGACTTTAAGATCTTTGAATGCTAAAATCGAAATTGAAAAATCGAGGTTGAAAAAAATTAAAAGAATGGGAACATTGGGAATTAGGAAATTAAGTGAATCAAATGCTATTGAAAAAGGACTCTATTATGTCCAATGTAATGATTTTATGAGCGAATTGGTATATTCTCTCCACCGAATCACACTTCCTTGTGAAGAGCATATTGATAATAATTTCAATCCATTAAGTGATGAACAAAAGGATGAAATTTATACTATTGCTTTCTCTATTGGAACATTTATTGATCAATGCAATATTCTAATTCAAGAAAACGATTATAGTAAATTAAAGGAAATATTGTTTTCTCAAAATTATCTTTTAGGAGAATTAAATCATATTAAAAGAGCTCAACTCAAACGGCTGAAAAGACAAGGGGTCAGTACTAAAGTTAGTATGATTTACCTTACGATCATACAAGAATCACAAAATATTGTTTCTTTTACTAATAATCTTCTAAAAGTTAGCAGAAGATTTCAGAAGGTAGAACCTGAAATAAACCCGGAATTTGAATTTGAATAAGAATTGTGTCTTAAAATTACCATTTCCCCTCCTGACTTTTTTATCTCATTCGTAATAAAATTGATTATTTCATTTTTTTCTTTCTCATCAGAACAGATAGAATCAAGCGCTCCGTCCATGATTGTCAAAGGATGAAGCAAAAGCCTTGTTTCTATATTTCTCGTTAAATCAAAAAAAGGAAAAGGAATAGAAATCGAGGCCCTAAACCCAACTTCATTAGGCCAACCCAACGAATAATCCTCTTCTATTCCGTTTTCAATTAAATGATTAAAGGTATCCGGAAATTCAAACCTGAGATAATGTTGTCTTGATTTAGTAATACTTAATCCAAGTTTATTTTCTAAAAGAGCTTTTTCTTTTTTTAAGAGCTCCGGTTTAACCGAAGAATAATAAGAAGGATGTAACCCAACATCAGAAAATTGGCTTAATTGTTGGATAAGATCAGCAAAAGCTTTACTGTGTGGACTGATATTCCGATCAAATTTCCCAAATGGTGCCGTTAAGATAAAATGAAGGGGTCGCGAATTTCGTTGAATTGCCCTTTGTCTGTGTAATTCGTATGTATCAAATTTATCTTCAACATTTTTTCCAAGAAGAGACAAAAGTAGTTTTTTTGTTTTTTCGAAGTTTCCGCTTATAATTGACTTTGCCAATGACCCAATAAATCTAATTCCCCCTTTACCTTTATATTGAAATGCAATGTCGACATCATAGGTATCTATCTGATTAAAAGTCTGTTTTGGCAATTCATAATGCGAAAAGTGACTTTTTAGTACCTTCCCGATCTCGTTTGACAAAATATTTACCAGCGGAATTCTATAAAAACCATGTTGAAAGGATACAGCATTTGTAATATCAAATCTTCCGTGGGCATCTTTTTTATTATCTGTGTGATATTCTTCATAACGTGTAATCAGGTAAAATCCAACAGCAAAAGGATCAAAAGAGAATATTGAATCTTTAACAGGAAAAAAAAGTTTATAGTCATCCCATTTTACCGGAACAATATCTTGACGTATAATATTGGTTTCAAATAATAGAGATGCCGGAGAAAATTTAACTCCTTCAATACTTTCATTGCAATAGGCAAATTTTATATCTCTATAATTACTATAATAGTTAAAATCATCTGTAATTTCATAATCTGTCAGCAACAACTTCCCAATCATTATTTTCATAATGTATTCAATTCGAGTTGTAATGAGCGGTGTGTAAATAAGCATTTTAATAAAATTATTTTTATCAAAATAAGCCGAAATCAATCCCCGATAAGTGTTGCTGCAGTGCATTTTTTCACTGTAACAGTAGTATAGTCGCCAAACTTCTGATTAGCTTTAGGAAAAACAATTACTTTATTTTGGCTGTTACGTCCAAAGAGATGATTTGGAGAACGTTTTGAGACTCCTTCAACAAGAATTTCAAAGCTTTTTCCAATATCATTACGGTTGCTTTGCAAAGAAAGCTTATGTTGAAGCGTAAGAATTTCATTAAATCTTCGTGATTTAATTTCTTCAGGAACATCATCAATATAGGATTTGGCAGCTTTTGTACCTTCTCTTACCGAGTATTTAAACATAAAAGCAGATGAAAAGCCAACTTCTTCCATCAAAGAAAGGGTTGCCTGATGATCTTCCTCCGTTTCACCACAAAAACCGGCAATAATATCGGTAGAAATTGCGCAGTCCGGAATAATCTGTTTAATCATTTTAACCCTTTCAAGATAGAACTCTCTGGAATAAACCCGGTTCATTTTCTTTAATAGAGCAGTGCTTCCGGATTGAACAGGAAGGTGGATATATTTGCAAATATTAGGTTGTTTGGCAATAACATCAATTAGTTTATCAGAAATGTCCTTGGGATGAGATGTCGCAAATCGCACCCGCAATTGGGGGTCAACTAGGGAAACCTGTTCTATAAGATCTGCGAAGTTATACTGCAAATAATTGTCTGACCAACTATAAGAATTTACATTTTGTCCTAATAGTGTAACCTCTTTATACCCTTGCTTAACAAGAAGTTGAACCTCATTAAGAATAGTTTTAGGATCACGACTTCTTTCTCGTCCACGAGTATATGGAACTACACAATAGGAACAAAAGTTATTGCACCCCCGCATAATAGAAATATAGGCTGATACATTATTGCTATCATATCTGACAGGATCAATGTTATCATAAGTTTCTTCTTTGGATAATAAAACGTTAAAAGAAGGATTTCCAGATTTTGAATCTTCTATTAACTGAAGTAAAGAGCGGTATGAATCAGGTCCTGCAATAAAATCAAGTGTTGGCTCTTCATTGAGTAATTGTTCTTTTAGCCTTTCTGCCATACAACCTAAAAGTCCAATTTGCAGTTGTTTATTCTTTTTTTTTAAGACTGCCAATTCTCGTAAACGCTTTCTAATTCTTTGTTCGGCATGGTCGCGAACAGAACAAGTATTTATTAAAAACAAATCTGCCTCTTTTTGATTATTTGTTATCACATACTGTTTAGATAGTATTGATGCAACGACCTCGCTATCAGCAATATTCATTTGGCACCCGTAGGTTTCAATATACATTTTTTTCATCTCACAAAGATAGAATAAAAATTTAAGTGAAAATAATGTATTTTTGCAAGCCAAAATTTATAATGAATGAAAATCAAGATTTCACTTACATTCTTTTTTGTATTCCTTTTTTTTGTTTCACAAGCCGCATATTTTGAAAATGTGCCACGCCAATTAATTCAACCTAATGGAGATACATTGAATTGTTTTGTTACAGGTGATGAATATTATCACTGGTTGCATGATGCAAATGGTTATACAATTGTTCAGAATTCTTCAACCGGTTATTTTGTTTATGCCAATAAAGTTGGGAATAAATTGGTGCCAACTTCTTTTATCCCCAACAAAATTAATCCTGCTTCTGTAGGTTTGCGTCCGGGAATAAATATTTCGGCACAACAATGGCGTCAAAAAAGAGAGGATATGATGGATCCTGTACCTGCAAGACCTGTTCTTCGGGACGGTGATAATAACATAGGAACGCTCAACAATCTTGTGGTTTTTATACGATTTTCTGATGATAGTGAATTCTCTAATAGCTTTTCTTCAGTAAACAATATGTTTAACGATTCAACAACTGAGGCCAATTCTCTTTATAATTATTTTAAAGTAACTTCATATAACCAACTATTTATCAAATCAACATTTTATCCTGCTCCTTCTGGAAATTTTATTATTTCATATCAGGATTCACTTCCCAGAAGTTTTTTTGAAAAACAGTCCATAACAAATCCTAACGGCTATTGTGATACAACAAATGAAAGAACTATAAGAGAACATGCTCTTTTGCAAAGAGCTGTTGATTACATTAAATCAATGGTTCCCCAAGAGTTGGATATCGACTATAATAATGACGGCTATGTAGATAATGTATGTTTTGTTGTTAAGGGAAGCGTTGCAGATTGGGCCGATTTATTATGGCCTCACCGATGGTCTTTATATAGTTTTGATTCCTATATTAACGGAAAGAGAGTCTACGATTACAATTTCCAGTTAGGAAGTTCTTCTTCATATTTTACCACATCCGTTCTTTGTCATGAGGCTTTTCATAGTTTAGGAGCCCCTGATTTATATCACTATTCAGATACTTTGAATTTTAATCCTGTTGGACCTTGGGATTTAATGGGAAGCAACGGCTACATACCTCAGCAGACGAACGCATACATGAAATATAAATATGGAAACTGGATTGATGA
The DNA here is from genome assembly GCA_019135895.1 of Bacteroidota bacterium. Classification (GTDB taxonomy): domain Bacteria; phylum Bacteroidota; class Bacteroidia; order Bacteroidales; family WCHB1-69; genus JAGVVH01. The sequence continues at coordinate 20,555 of JAGVVH010000264.1, forward strand.
AATTCCCGAAATCACGCATTATGGAACTTATACTTTATTTCCATTGAATTCAGCAACTTCAGAAAAAACATGTTATAAAATTGCTTCAGAAAACCCGGATGAATTTTATTTGCTCGAGTATCGAAGAAATACTGTTGAGAATTTTGACCAGTCAGTTCCTGGCTCAGGCGTAGTGATTTATAGGATAAATACTCTTTTCAATGGCAATGCCGGTTTTAATAATGTGGATGTTTTGGATGAGGTTTATATTTTTAGACATTATGGCTCCCCTACCAACAATGGTCTGGTCAATCAGGCTTATTTCAGAGCCAATATTATTAGAGATGAATTTAATAGAGATACAGATCCTTATCCTTTTTTATCTGACGGCACTATTGGGTCTCTTGCATTAGACAGCTTCACGGTTGCCGGCGACAGTATTCAGTTTAGATATACCACCCTTGAGGTCCAAAGTATTCAAGAACTTCCTGATTATCAAGAAATAAAAGTTTATCCCAATCCTTTTATTCAATATGTAGAAATTCTCATTCCTGACAAATTAACCAATGTGGAGAGGGTAGATATTTATGATATTAGTGGCAAATTATTAAAGAGTCAAAATATTAGTGAACAACATTCTATCGTCTCTTTTGAGAATTTTACCTCCGGAATCTATTTTTTGAATTTAAGAGACAAAAACAACATGGTAAAATCGGTTAAAATAATTAAAAAATAAACGATTTTATTAATCCATCTTACATGTCTAATCAGAGAACGTAAAGGATAATAAAAAAATGAAATAGCGATGATCAGTTTAGAAGAAGCAGAACAAGAAATTATCGAAGAATTTGAGAATTTTGACGACTGGATGGATAAATATAATTACATCATTGAATTGGGCAAAGATTTACCTTTGATTGATAAACAATATAAAACACCTCAATATTTAATATCGGGTTGCCAGTCTCAGGTTTGGCTTCATGCACGAGAAGATAATGGAAAAATAGTTTTTACAGCAGATAGTGATGCCATTATTACAAAAGGAATTATTAATTTACTTATTAGAGTTCTGTCAAATCGTACTTTTAAGGAAATTATTGAGGCTCCATTACAATATATAGACAAAATTGGACTGAAAGATCATCTTTCCCCTACTCGTTCAAATGGACTTTTATCCATGATAAAGCAAATGAAAATGTATGCCATAGCTTTTCAGACCAAAGCCATGGAAAATAATTAATTATATCATCAACTGATAGGTCTTAATTGAAAAAAAGTTTGTTACAGTAAGCATTTACTATTTGTGAGTCTATAGTTTTTATTTACTACTCTTAAGTTTAAGGTAGCCTATTCAAAACTCAATTACTTCCAATATTCATATTCTATTTTTCTATCTTCTTGATAAAAAACAGGTATGGTTTTTTATAAATGATATTTTTTTTAATATAATTACTGAGAAATTAAAATAAAATCGTATTTTTGCACCCCAAAAAATTATTACTTATATTAATAATCAAAAACAAAAAAACATGTTGAATCATTACGAAACCGTTTTCATTATGACACCCGTTTTGTCTGAAGAGCAGATGAAGGAAACGGTAAAAAAGTTTGAGAATTATCTCCGTGACAAAGGTGCAGAGATTATTCATCAGGAAAATTGGGGTTTACGCAAGTTGGAATACCCCATTGCCAAAAAAAGTTCCGGTTTTTATCAACTCTTTGAGTTTAAAGCCGACACAAGTATTATCAGAGATTATGAAGTGCAATATCAGCGCGATGAAAAAATCATGAGATACTTGACCGTTGCTTTAGACAAACACGCTATTGCTTATAGTGAAAAAAGACGCAACCTTAGAAAAGAGAAAGAAACCAAAAATCAAAAGGAGGGATTATAATTATGGCACAACAAACAGACATTAAATATTTGACCCCAATTGCGGTTGATATTAGAAAGAAAAAATATTGTCGTTTCAAAAAAAGCGGTATTAAGTATATTGATTACAAAGATGCTGAATTTTTGAAGAAATTTGTCAATGAACAAGGTAAAATCCTGCCTAGACGTTTAACAGGAACTTCATTGAAATTTCAAAAGAAAGTTGCCCAAGCTGTAAAAAGAGCAAGACATCTTGCTTTACTTCCTTTTGTGGCAGATAATTTAAAAACTAATCAATAGGAGGAAAGTAACATGGAACTTATATTATTACAAGACGTTCAAAATTTGGGTTATGCCGATGACCTTGTTAAGGTTAAAGACGGTTATGGTAGAAATTATTTGATTCCTAAAGGATTGGCAGTTTTAGCAAATCCTTCAAGGAAAAAAGCTTTGGCTGAAACGTTAAAACAACGCGCATTCAAAATAGAAAAGATTAGAAAAGAAGCTGAATTTTTAGCTGGCAAAATCGAAGGTCTTACTCTCAAAATTTATACCAAAGCATCTGAAAAAGGAACTATTTTTGGTTCAGTAAATACCATTGCTGTTGCCAATGCCTTGAAAGAACAACATAATATTGAGATTGACCGTAAGAAAATCTTTTTAAAGGAAGATCATATTAAAGAATTGGGAAATTATACAGCTCAGGTTCAATTACATAAAGAATTTAAGGTGACTGTAAACCTTGAAGTTTTGGCTGAAGAAAATAATTAATTTTATTTGATAATACTATGGTGATTAAAGAGACCCCTTTTGAGGTCTCTTTTTTTTTATATTTTACGGAAAAACAAGAATAATTCTTTATTTTTGTCTAGATTATTTTAGTGAGATGTTAAAACAACGAATAAATTGCGATAAAACTGAGCTGTTTGATCCAATACGAAAAAAATGGGTTCCTAAAACAGAGGAAGAAGTTGTACGGCAATTATTTATTCTTTTTCTTATGGAAGAAAAGAAGATTTCGGCATCTCATATATCAGTTGAAAGAGAAATTAAGGTAAATGGTCTTTCCAAACGTTATGACTTAGTTGTCTATGATCATACCGGAAAACCGGCCATGGTTATTGAATGCAAAGCACCTAACATAGAAATTACTCAGGAAGTAATGGAACAGGCCGGTCGTTACAATAAAACACTTAAAGCACCGATTATTGGCGTTACTAATGGAAAAGTACACCATTTTTTTAAAATCAACTTTGAAACTGACGAAATTACTCTTATGGTTTGACTAAACTATTTCTCTGTCAGAGTAAATTTTATGGGTAGTTTATAATATACACGCATTGGTTTGCCCATTTGCATACCGGGAATAAATTTGGGAAACATCTTGACTACTCTAATGGCTTCTTCATTGAGTTCGGAAAAATTTGCTGAAACTAAAGGTCTGATATTGCTAATACTACCATCTTTTTCTACAACAAATTCTATCAATACTGTCCCTTCAATATTGTTTTCCCAAGCTAATTTAGGATATATTATGTGGCTTTTGAGGAATTCGTACATAGCTTTTTCTCCTCCGACAAATTCAGGCATTTTTTGAACATAATCATAAATTGGAAGTTCGTCAGGAACATCAGGAATAGGATCAACAGTAGAATTTTCAGGAATAATCATATCGCCTGTAAGATCCTGTATAAAATATTTCTTCCAGTCATCGTCATTAATGACTTGTTTATCAACAATATTGATATTTGGAACAAAAATTTTATTTAAAGGTTTGGAAGGTTGAGGCTGATCCGTACTTAAAGTAAAATCTTTTTCTATTTCATAAACCGGTTCATCAGAAACCAGTATCTGTTTTGAATTTTTTGTGGCAAAAAGTTCAAATCCAACATAAACAAGAGCAAGAACAAATACAATACCAATAAGCACGAAGGTAATTTTTCTACTTTCGAGATCTCCTTTTGGGGATTTTTTTGATAACATGGCTCACATGATTAAGGGTTAATACTAAAGTAATAACACTTACTCATTAAAGTATATTGTATAAAAAAATTTTTTCACAAAGAATTGGATATTCTATAATAGAATTATGAATTGGAAAGGAAATCCATAAGTTTCCTCATAACAATTCCTCGATGGCTGATTTGATTTTTTATATTTGCGCCTAATTCTGCAAAAGTTAAATCGGAATTTTCCGGTCTAAAAACTGGGTCATATCCAAATCCGGAATTGCCCCGTGATTCTGTAATAATATAACCGTCCACCCTGCCTTCAAAAAGATATTCTTTGCCATTGAGGATGAGCGCAATGACAGTTCTAAAGGAAGCTTTTCTGTTTGAAATGCCTTTCATTTCGTCCAAAATTTTCCTCACATTATCCTGATAGGTTGAATTTTCACCGGCATACCTGGCAGAATATACTCCGGGGCGATTTTCAAGAGCTTCAACTTCAAGCCCGGTATCATCTGCAAAGCAGTCACAATGGAACTTGTCAAAAATGTAATGTGCTTTTAATAAAGCATTTCCTTCAAGCGTATCGGCAGTTTCCGGAATATCATCAAGAAAACCGAGATCTTTAAGATTTTTAACAATAAACCTATTTCCAAGAATGGCTTGCGCCTCTTCCGTTTTATGCAAATTATGAGTTGCAAAAATTAATTCCATCATCAAAATAAAGAATCATGCAGTATGAATATTCATACCATCAGAAACTTAAAAAATGTATAGATATGTATTATTTAATTTCAGCACCACTAACTTCGATGGCTTGTTTTCCTCTGTAATAACCGCATTCAGGACAAATTCTGTGGGTTAAAATAGTAGCACCACAATGGCTGCAAGTCGTCATCTGAGGAGCTGTGATAAAATCATGAGCTCTTCTTTTATCTCTTCTTGTAGAAGAATGTCTTCTTTTGGGATTCGGCATAACTATTTAATTTTAATATGTTTAATTTAATTTTATATTTTTTAATCCTTCCCATCTTGGATCAATTTCGGATTCTTTATGGGAATAGGTTTCCAGTTTTTTTAATACTTCAGGATTACAGGTTGAATTTCCCTCTTTATCATTAGGATGAACAATTTTATTGGGGAGTGCCAGTCTTATAGACTCATAAACGAAGTGGAAAACATCAAGTTCATATACATTATCGTTAATTACCCAAATATTATCATCCACATTTTCAACTTCTTCAATATTTTGGGATAATTTAACCAGCAATTGCTCTTCAAAATTCATCGGAATGGAAACCGGATCCAAACAGCGATCACACGCAGCAGTTACCGTTCCTTTAAAATGAAATTTTAAATTCAGCATTGTTTCAGTTTTTTCCATTTCAATCTGCAAATTCAGTAGTCCGTCCTGCAGTTCGGAAATTTCGGAAATTTCAAAGAACTCTTTATCACAATCAATTGAGAATGTGTGAATTCCAAGGGAAACCCCTGCAATTCTCAATTTAAATTCCTCCTTTTTTTGCGTTGGTTTCACACTATCTAAATTTGGGGTGCAAATATAGGACAATTTTTTGTATTATTTCAATTATTAGTAATTATTTAGTATCAAAAAAAGGGTTAAACTTTGATGTTGTCGAAATTTTTTCCAAATACACTACTGGTTTTGGCAATGCTGATAAAAGCTGAGTTGTCAATTTCTTTAATAATTCTAATAATATTGGCTTTGTCATTCCGATGGGCAATAATGAGAAGGACGTCGCTCTCAGTTTTAGAAAAGGAACCATATCCTTTCAGAAAACTGGCCCCACGATGCAAATCTTTATTAATTTTGTCGGCAATATCCTGATTTTTTGTTGAAAATACCATAAACTGAAAACTTTGCTTATACCCTTCAATAACCAAATCGGATATATAAATATAGACAAACATCACCACCATACTGTAAACCAAATTTTCGATGTTTCCATTAGGCACGAAATAAGAAGAACCTATAATAGCTATATTTGAATAAAGCGTTATTCTTCCGTAGGAGATATTTCTATATTTTCCGATCATCATCGCAACAATATCTGTTCCGCCCGTATTTCCGCCAAAATTTATGGCTATTCCAACTCCGAAAGCAGCCAGGGCAGCTCCGATGATGGCGCACATAAATATATCATCTTTTACAAGGGGTTCAGTAAAGATGGACTGTCCTATCGAAAGAAATAGAGCCAGCATAAAAGTGCAGATAATCGTGTTAATACCAAACTTTGGGCCAAGAATTTTCCAAGCAATAGCAACCAACAACATATTTAGAACAAAGGCGGTGATTCCGACCGGAAATCCTGTGGCAAAATAGAGAACTGCTCCAATCCCACTGACTCCTCCACCGGTAAGATGATTGGGTATCATAAAAGCAGTCCAACCAAATGCAAAAATGGCAAGACCAATTAATATCATGAAGTAATTTTTTACCTCATTAAGTAGTTTTTTTCCTGTGATCATCTTACAATTTTTCTTAAGTAAATATATTTATTTATAAATCAACAATTTAATTCAATAATAGTCTCTTTTTAACAGTGCAAAAGTACAAAAAAAGAAAATTTTTCAGCTCTCTTTGTTGATGAATAATATTTTTTGTATTTTTGCAGCCGCAAATTCAAAGCCTCCTTAGCTCAGTTGGTCAGAGCATCTGACTGTTAATCAGAGGGTCTTAGGTTCAAGTCCTAAAGGGGGCGCTCTTAAAATCAAACACTTACCAATAAAAGGTAGGTGTTTTTTTATTCCCCGATCCTTCTTTTATAAATTTCGAAGGTATTTTCAATTAAAGAAGTGATGGTCATGGGGCCCACACCTCCCGGAACAGGAGAGATTGCAGATACCCATTTTTCTAATTCAGGAAGATTTTCGGCACAATAGATATCTCCAGCCAGCTTGTCATTTACATAGTTCATAGCCACATCAATAACAACAACTCCCGGTTTGAGCATTGCAGGAGTTAAAACATTTGGACATCCCATAGCGGCAATCAAAATATCGGCCTGACTGACAATTTTCTCCAGATTCTGAGTAATGGAATGACAAATAGTAACAGTAGCATTCTCACGTAGAAGCATTTGCCCAACAGGCTTTCCAACCAAATTGCTGCGTCCCAGCACAACGGCATGTTTGCCGGAAATTTCAATATTGCCATACTTCAACAAAGATATAATTCCTTTTGGGGTACAGGGCAACACCCCTTCTCCACCATCACAAAGTTTTCCTACATTCATCGGGTGAAGACCGTCTGCATCTTTATGATAATCAACTGCTTCGATAACAATTTCGGTATTGATATGTGCGGGTAACGGAAGTTGAATTAAAATTCCGTCAACGGTATCATCTTCATTAAGAGCATGGATAATATTCAGTAATTCAGCCTGGGTAGTAGATTCGGGTAAAAAATGAAGATCCCCCTCCATCCCCACATCTGCACAAGCTTTTCCTTTGCTTTTTACATATTTCATACTGTCCGGGTTTTCTCCTACAAGTAGAACTGATAATTTCGGGGCACGACCATACTTCATTTTCAGGATGTTTACTTCCAAAGCCAATGTTGTTTTTATCTCTTTTGAAAGAGCAGAACCGCTTATAATTTGCATAAAGGTTGTAATTAATTATTCGCAAAAATAGGAAAATTAATGAAATTTCGATAATATAATCAGATTTCATATGTCATTATTCATTCTAGCGAAAAGCTTTGAGAGTCAGAACACCCAAAAAAATAGATCACCCTTAAAATAATCAATTTTATTTTTAGAAAAAAAATGATTTAGCTTTAAAACAAAAAAATAGAATTTGATTAATCATTTAAAATAAGAAATAACCAATTGATAATCAAGATATTTACACGAATTCTAATCAAATATCCGGGTCAAAAGCAAAATGTCGTATTTTTACAATTCCAAAAAAGCTGGTCGTTCTATTTTTGCCGCATCAATTAATTAAAACAAAAAACTATGAAAAAATTCATTTCTTGGGTAGACATCCCAACAGAAAATTTTGAAAGAGGCGTCAATTTTTACAATGAAGTGTTCAAATTGCAACTTGAACCTATTGATTGTGGAAACGAAAAAATGGCCTGTCTTCCCAACGGCGAAGGGTCAGTTGCTTGGGCTCCTGATTTTAAACCATCTGAAAACGGAGTTTTGGTAAGCTTTGCTGTTCCGGATACTATTGAAGAGACCATTAAAAGAATCGAAAAAAACAATGGTAAGATCACCATCCAGAAAACCAAAATCGAAGCCGAAGGGATGGGCTATTTTGCTGTATTTATCGATTCAGAAGGCAATAAAGTGGGCCTTTACGAAGAACTCTAAACATTATTCACTGAGTTATGGGGTCCCCCCCATAACTCTTTTTATTCTGTATAATGAGTGCATATTTTGCCCTTCCTTCAGAAAATCTGAAACCTTTTATTAAACAATATTGGGCGCTTGAGAATATCTTGCAAAATGAAAAGATATGCATTCAACGTATAGTTCCCTGCGGACTCCCTGAGCTCTTTTTTTATACTACTCCGGTTCCCAAAGTTGATGATTCTAATAAAATTTTTCCGGAAAAACTTTTTATCAGTGGTCAGCAGAAAGGGCACTATGACATCCTCATAAAGAAAGAAATTTCTCTTTTCTCAGTTATATTTCAACCCGAAGGATTAAAGCAATTTTTTAATTTGCCTGTTAATCAATTATGCAACCTAAATGTATCCTTGCACGATATTGACAAAAAACTGTATCAGGATATTGAATGCCGGTTGTCTGAAGCTGTTTCTTTTGAAAATAAGGTTAAGATAATAGAACTATATTTTTCAGCTTTGCTGGAAAAGAATTACCATGATTACGAATTTAAAAGAGTGCAACATGTAATGAACTGCATAAGAAAATCTCATGGAAATACCAAAATAGATTTGCTGGCTTCTGAAGCCTGTCTGAGCAGAAAGCAATTCGAGCGAATTTTTTCTGAATCAATAGGAGAAAGTCCTAAACAATATCTTAATACTGTTCGTTTTCAGTATGCTATTCACAAAAAATCACAAAATAAGAATTTAACCATTACAGAGTTGGCTTATGAATGCGGCTATTTCGATCAGGCACATTTCATCAATGAATTTAAAACCATGAGCGGACTAACTCCAAAACAATTTTTTGCAGAAGGGGACTCTTCTTCTGATTTTTTCGGATAAAATCCTGTGAATAAAATGAATGGATCTATCCAAGTTTATCTTTATAAGCTTCGTAACTTCCCGGCTCAGATAACAGATGAAATTCTCCGTTTTTGTCGACAAATCCAATTGAAGGATGTTTGACTCCGTTAAAAAAAGTGGTTTTCACCATTGTATAATGAATCATATCATCAAAGATAATCCTATCTCCGATTTCCAAAGGCTCGTCAAAAGCAAAATCTCCCATTCCCATGTAGTCGCCGGCCAAACAAGAACAACCTCCGAGTCGGTAAACAAACTTGCTGTTTTTGTCAGGTTCTTTTGCTCCAAGAACAGCCGGTTTATAGGGCATTTCGAGGCAATCAGGGAGATGACATGAAAAAGAAATATTGAGCATGGCTATTTTAATTCCTTTATTTTCAACAATATCTTCCACAGTAGATGTAAGTACGCCGGTTTGCCAGCCAACAGCCTCCCCGGGTTCAAGAATAACATCTTCTAAGTTCGGATAACGAGCTTTGAATTGTTTTAAAAGTCCTATTAAGTGAGGAATATTATAATCTGCCCGCGTAATATGATGTCCTCCACCCATGTTAATCCATTTGCATTCTTTAATTAGATGAGAAAATTTTGCTTCAAAATGCTTCAAACACTTTTCAAGAGCATAGCTGTCGTTTTCACAAAGCACATGAAAATGCAGCCCTTCAATACCTTCCGGAAGATGCTCCGGCATCTTTTCTGCCAAAATACCAAGACGTGAACCTGGTAAAGCAGGGTTATAAATATCATATTCTGTTGCTGAATATTCGGGATTGACTCGCAAGCCGAAACTAACTTTTTTGGTGAATGAAAATGCTTGTTGTCTAAATTTTGCAAACTGACTGAGTGAGTTAAAGGTAAGATGACTGCTATACATCAGCAAGTCGGCAAATTCCTCTTCAACATAAACAGGGGCATAAGTATGAGCCTCTTTTCCCATCTCTTCCGAAATTAGTCGTGCTTCATGGAGAGAACTTGCCGTTGCACCACTCAAATAACTACCTATTAAGGGGAAAGAACGCCAAAAAGAGAACCCTTTCAGGGCACAAATAATAGAAACCCCGGCTTCCTGTTGCACCAAATCCAATAACCTAAGATTGGCTTCCAGGGACTCTTCAAACATAATATAACACGGTGAAGGATATTGTTCATATTTTAATAAATCCATTTCTCAGGGTTTTAAATTGACCAACAAAAATACAACGAATATTGATTGGTTATTTATTTTGTATTTTTGCATTTGTAAAAACTGACCCACTTTTGTGTTTTCAGTTTGATCAGAACTCTTTTACAGCCCAATAAGATGGATGGAAAATTAATCATAATATCAGCTCCTTCCGGTGCCGGAAAGACATCGATTGTAAAACATCTTCTTGACCAGGATTTTCCTTTGGCATTCTCTGTCTCTGCTACCAGTCGGCCCAAACGCACCAATGAAACCGATAAAAAAGATTACTATTTTCTGACAGTGGAGGATTTCAAAAAGAAAATAGATTCGGGAGCATTTCTTGAATGGCAGGAGGTTTATCCCAATCAATTTTATGGTACTTTGAAATCGGAAGTTGATAGAATTTGGGCATCTGGGCATCATGTTATTTTTGATGTGGATGTTTTGGGGGGCTTGAATATTAAGAAACAATTTGGGGATCGAGCCCTTGCAATCTTCATTAAACCTCCAACAATAGATTGTCTGAAAAAACGACTTGCTTCCCGGGGAACTGAAAATGCAGATTCCTTAAAACAACGAATGGAGAAAGCTGAATATGAACTCTCTTTTGAAAAATTTTTTGACAAAATTGTTGTCAATGAAAACCTTGCCGATGCACAACAAGAGGTCATGCATCTGATGAAAGAATTTTTATCTACACCTCTTACCTGAAATAGTTTATTAAATTGACCATCATGCCCAAAACAGCTCTCTTCTTCGGCTCTTTCAATCCAATTCATATCGGACATCTCATCATTGCGGAGTATATGATTGAAAATAGCGATATTAAAGAGATCTGGTTTGTGGTTTCCCCATCAAATCCATTGAAAAAAAAGGAAACCCTGCTGGCCGAACATCATCGACTTTATATGGTAAAGCTTGCCATTGAAAATGACTATCGGTTCCGAGCCTGCGATGTGGAATTTAAGTTACCATACCCTTCCTATACTTCCAACACACTTGTTTATCTCAATGAGCTTTACCCAAAAAAAGAATTTGCCCTGATAATGGGAGAAGACAATCTGGAAAATATTGAAAAGTGGAAAAACTATGAGTTTATTCTCAATAATTACCAAATTTATCTCTATCCGAGAATAGGACATGATGGCGGAAAATATAAAAATCATCCAAATGTCTCCTTTGTCAAAGCCCCACTAATTGAAATATCTGCCACTCTGATTCGGGAGAGTATCCGGCAGAAAAAAAGTGTTAAATATCTGCTACTTCCTGAGGTTGAAAAATATATTGATGAAATGGGGTTTTACAAAACAAAACAATAAGAAGATGATACAAAACAGCATTTGCTATATAGAAAATTATCATTTTTATTGTGGTGTTACGGCTTCAGTATCGCGATACAATCTCTAATACCAATTTATTATAGGTTTTTACAAAATTATCTTAGAGTAATAATATTATTTTGAAGTTTGAAAATTATGAAATACTATACTATAGAAAATTTAGAAATTATTGATGCCGGGGCTGAAGGAAAAGCTGTAGGTAAAATTGACGGACTAACAGTCTTTGTCCCTTTTGCTGTACCTGGTGATGTGGTGGATGTTGAGATTTTTAAAAAGAAAAAAAACTTTGCCGAAGGACGACTTCTTGCGGTAAAAGAAAAATCTGCTGACCGGATAGAACCTGTTTGTGAACATTTTGGACTTTGCGGTGGCTGTAAGTGGCAAAATATGTCATATTCAAAACAACTATATTATAAGCAAAAACAGGTGGATGACAATTTCAAACATTTGGGAAAATTCGACTTTCCACCGGTAATGCCCATTATTCCTTCCGACAATCAGCTATATTACCGAAATAAGCTTGAATATACTTTTACCGATCTCCGTTGGCTGGATGAAGTTGATTATGAAAAACAAAAAGAAGGACCTATTGATACCCGCGGATTGGGATTTCACATTCCATTGAAATTTGATAAAGTGTTGGATATTAATAAATGCCACCTTCAAGCTGAACCAGGAAATTCTATCCGCTTAGCAATCAAAGAATTTGCTATTCAAAATGATATTCCTTTTTACAATATAAGAAATCACGAGGGAATCCTTCGAAATGTCATTATCCGCTCCAATTCTTCTAATGAGTGGATGGTTATTTTGGTTGTGAGTAAAAGGACTAAAGAAGTTATGCGGATGATGGAGTTTCTGACAATAAAATTTCCTATGATTTCCTCTTTGCAATATGTTATAAACCAAAAACTTAATGACACTATAACCGATCTAGATATTATTCTTTTTAAAGGCACTCCCTATATTTGCGAAAATATGGAAGATTTAACCTTTAAAGTGGGGCCTGTTTCATTCTTCCAAACCAATAGCCAACAAGCATACAAACTCTATAGCATTGCCCGTGAATTTGCCGCTATTTCTCAAAATGATATTGTGTATGATTTATATACAGGCACGGGAACAATAGCTAATTTTATTGCTAGGAAAGCCCAAAAAGTTGTTGGAATTGAATATGTGGATGCAGCTATTGAGGATGCTCGTGATAATTCTTCAGTCAACGGAATCCAAAATACGCTTTTTTATGCAGGCGACATTGCTAAAGTTCTTACTTCGGAGTTTGTTAACGAAAATGGCACCCCAACCATTATCATAACAGATCCTCCTCGTGCCGGAATGCATCCCAAGGTAATTGAGAGGATGTTGGAAATAAAACCCAACAGAATTGTTTATATCAGCTGCAATCCGGCCACACAAGCAAGAGATATCACACTCCTTTCAGAATTATATAAAATATCAAAAGTTCAGCCGGTAGATATGTTTCCTCATACCCAGCACGTAGAAAACATTGTTTTACTCGAAATTATAAAAAAATAAAAAGTTATTTTTTCACTGTCAAAGTATATCCATTGTAACGGTCCATTACCTGCTTTACATATCTAACAGTGTGGTTCCCGGGATAATAACCGTGTTTAACCAACGGATCATTATAATAATCTTTTTGAGATTTAAGGCCAAGATAAGTAGCTACATTATCCCAAACCTTAGGATCTGCGCCATATTTAACACAAAGCCTTTGGGCATCATTAATATGACCGGGACCGGCATTATAGGATGCCGAAACAAACTTCATCTTCTCTACCTCATCTTCAATATCTTTATAAATTCTCTTCATATATGCCAAATGCCTAACACCTGCACTTATTTGCTCCTCGGGAGAAGAATATTCATCAATACCATACTTCGCTCCGGTTGAAGGCATCATCTGCATAAGTCCAAAACTCCCCCCCATTCCAATAAGATTTGACTGAAATTGTGTTTCTTGAAATATTATGGATGAAACATATCTCCAATCCAATCCATACTTTTCCGAATAGTGCTTGATAATTCTATCATAAGGAGATATTTTATTGGATCTGGATTTTTTGAATGTATTATAAATTACTGAGGATTTATTGGAGAGATATTTTTTATATAAATTTTGGTATTTCTTGGTCTTTTTAAAAGAGGCAAGCCATTGGTTAATAGAATTATTAAGTTTGGTATTTTGATTATTCAACGTCCACTGCCGCTGATAAACAGGACCCATTTGATTAACCATTTTTAAATCGCTGAAAAAAGGGAGCAGTGTAATGGCTTCATTATAGTCGCAAACAATATAGTTTACTTCCTTCTTTTGTAATTTATCAAACAACTCTTCTGTTGTTATATTTTTATCATAAACAAAATCCCAGGATTTTGGGTTGGCAAGAGAATCAACCGTCACATTTGGCGGAAAATGTGAGGGAACGTACAAAATATGAGGAAAAATAGTATCCCGTGTTTCTTTTTCCCGGCCAATCAAAACCGGATAGGTATAAGAATGCGGAATTGAATAGGATAAATAGTAGGATATAATAGGATTTCTTCTGTAATCCATGGCAACTATATCATATTTATTGGAGAATACAGCAGCATACGCTACATTGGGATCATTTTCAACCACAATATTCACTTTTTTTCCCAAGTCTCTTCCCATCTGCTTAAGTAAATCGTATTGGAATCCAATGGGAGTTCCCCTAAAGATAAAATAATCTGAGGCCTGATAAAATAGCAGGGCATTTATGGTGTCTCCAACATTTTCAACTTGTTTGTTAAACTTAATTTTTTCTAAGGTACTATCCAGATATTTAAACTCAGAAAAAAAAATAATAAAAATAACCAGCGCAACTGAGGAAACAATAAAAAATAGAGAACTAAATATTTTTCTTTTCAAAATATTGAATTTAGTTACACACTATTTTGGCAGTAGAGTTGAAGATGATTTCAAAAACCAACTTTTACTGAGGCATTAACAAAATAACTTTTTCAACTGTCTCTCCGGGAATTAGTTTAATCTGCCCGGATCCTTCATAGGTTCTTTCATTCATATTTGAATCAATAAAAACTGAAGATGCAAAAACGTCAAGCAAGGCTTCATACTGAAATTGAGTTTCATAAACTCCCAGAGAATTTGTTCTCCCTGAGTCTCTTGCAAAATCGGCATAGTTATTTTTCCCGATTTCAACGAAACAATTTTCAACAAGATCACCAGTATCTATTCCATTTTCAGAATAATTACAAATTATTCGAACTTTACAAATAGTATCTTTTTTGCATTGCGATGAAAAAAACAACAACACAATGGATGCCAATATTGGAATTAAAAAAGGAACCTTTTTCATAATGTATTTTTTATATGACTGCAAAAATAATAAAATATTATTCATGAGGGCAAAAAAATAAAAAAATGCTGAACTCACTCTATCAGAACAAAAGGATTATCAGCAATTCAATTTTTTGCTGTATATTTGCCAAATTAATTTTTTAAAAGTATAGAATGTTATAACTAATGCTTTATATTCCATGAAGAAAAAAATAACAACAGCACTATTTCTTATTTCCGTAGCAATTTTTATGAGTTGTTCTTCAACAAAAAATAGTGAAACCTTGACTTCCCCGAAAGCAAAAAACAGCATGGAAAAAGAAGCTACGCAATCTAATAGTGAAAAGAACATGACGAAAGTATTAATTCAGACAACAATGGGCAACATTACCCTTGCCCTTTACAACGAAACGCCTCTTCACAGAGACAATTTCATTAAATTGGTCAAAGAACATTATTATGATGGAGTACTTTTTCATAGAATCATTCAACATTTTATGATACAATGTGGGGACCCTGATTCAAAAAATGCAAAACAAGGGCAGGCATTGGGTAATGGTGGTCCGGGATATACAATTCCCGCTGAATTTGTTAGTGGACTTTACCATAAAAGAGGAGCTGTTGCAGCTGCCCGTTTGGGAGACAACATAAATCCCAAGAAAGAATCTTCCGGCTCTCAGTTTTATATTGTTGATGGTCAAACATTCCCCAAAGAACAATTGGAAGTGCTTGGCATGAGAACTGGGAGAACCCTTACTCAGGAACAGATGGATTGCTATACAACCATTGGTGGAGCCCCTCATTTGGATGGCTCTTATACTGTTTTCGGAGAAATTGTATCGGGAATGGATATTGTAGATAAGATTGCGGCACAACCTAAAGATCAAAGAGACAGACCCATAACCGATATTAAAATTGTTTCAATGAAAATTTTAGAATAAACCGAAACATTAATAAGAAAATAATTGGTTTGTATGACCTCTATTGAACAACTTAGAAAAGATATTGATCAATTCACAATAAATAACGCTGAAGACCTGGAAAAATTCAGGTTACAATTTTTGAGCAAAAAAAGTGAGTTGCAAACTTTATTGGGTGAAATAAAAAATATACCACCTGAAGAACGCAAGTCTTTTGGTCAAAAAGTAAATGACTTAAAACAAAAAGCACAACACTATTTTGAAGAACAAAAAGATAAAATTGATTCTTCGGTAGTGTACTCAGATCATAATGTTGATGTTACACGTCCTTCGGACTCTATAGAAGTAGGTTCTATGCATCCGGTTTCGATCATTATGAATAAGGTGTGTGATATTTTCGAAAAAATTGGTTTTAGCAAAGTGGATGGGCCCGAAATCGAAGATGATTGGCACGTCTTTAGTGCCCTTAACTTTCCGGAAGAACATCCTGCACGCGATATGCAAGATACTTTTTTTATTGAAATACATCCAGATATTTTGCTTCGTACACATACTTCATCCCTCCAAGTAAGAACCATGGAAACTCAAAAACCACCCATCAGAGTTATTTGTCCGGGCAGAGTTTTTCGCAATGAAGTAATTACTTCGCGTTCTCATTGTATTTTTCACCAAGTGGAGGCTCTCTATGTAGCTGAAAATGTTTCTTTTGCTGAAATGAAACAAACATTGCTCTATTTTGCACGAATGATGTTCGGAGATGATACTCAAATCAGACTCCGCCCCTCTTATTTTCCTTTTACTGAGCCTTCTGCAGAAATGGATATTTCCTGTAGAATCTGTGGCGGAAAAGGTTGTGCGGTGTGCAAACATACAGGCTGGGTGGAAATCCTTGGTTGTGGAATGGTTGACCCTCAGGTACTTGAAAATTGCGGAATAGATAGTAAGAAATATTCCGGTTATGCTATTGGAATTGGTATGGAAAGAATGACCATGCTAAAATTTAAAACTGACGATATTCGTCTTTATTTTGAAAACGATATCCGATTCCTTCAACAATTTAAGTCTGCTACTATATAATAGAATGCTCATGGTTTTTTACCTTTATCGGTTTATATAATATTAAGAAAATTAGAGAACAAAAATACCATGTATTATATTTAGCCGTTTCATTTGTCAAAACAATTAATAAATATCAATCTAAACATCATCAATAATGACAAAACAGTACAAGCTAATTAACAATTTATTAGGCTGGGGCTTAGCAGTTTTGGCCTCTGCTGTTTATCTTATGACCGCCGAACCCACAGCCTCATGGTGGGATTGTGGTGAATATATTGCAACAACTTATAAAATGTTGGTGGGACACCCCCCCGGAGCTCCTACTTTTCAAATTATTGGCCACTTTTTTTCTATGTTTTCCGGTGGCGATGTTTCTAAAGTTGCTTTATGTATTAATTCAATGTCGGCTATCTGTAGTGGTTTAACCATCATGTTCCTTTTCTGGACGATTACCATGCTCGGAAAAAAACTTGTTGCCAAATTAGGCGAAATGACCACCGGTCGTCAAATAGCTATTTTTGGAGCCGCTTTAGTGGGCGCTTTGACATATACATTTACTGACACTTTCTGGTTTTCAGCTGTTGAAGGTGAAGTTTATGCAATGTCTTCTTTCTTTACTGCCCTTGTTTTTTGGTGTATTCTTAAATGGGACGAAGAATATGATAAGCCCAAAAGTAATGTTAATCCTAATCGCTGGATAATCCTAATCGCCTATCTCATGGGTTTGTCTATTGGGGTTCACCTTCTGAATTTACTTACTTTGCCGGCTATCGTTCTGGTGATTTATTTTAAACTGTCCCCAAAAGCAACAGCGATGGGTGTTGTTCAGACATTGGCTATAATTTCTTTCTTTCTTGGTATCTTTTTCTCTACCGGATATATGCTTGCTATTTGGGCTTTTATAACTACACCCCTATTATATCTCTGCTTTAAAAAAGGAACTGTCAAATCTAAAGCTGAATGGGGGGTTTTTCTCTCTCTCGTTCTTTCTTTCGCCCTGATAGGTATTATTCTTTACGGAATTATTCCCGGAATTGTGAGTCTTGCCAGTAAATTCGAAATTTTCTTTATCAATTCTATCGGACTACCTTTTAATTCCGGAACCATTATTTTCTTTTTATTACTCTTCGGACTTGTTGCCTGGGCTTTGATTTATGGATATAAGAATGATAAAAAAATACTTTTAACTGGAGTTTATAGCTTTTTGTTACTGTTAGTTGGATATTCAACTTTCTTTACCCTCGTCATCAGATCTAATGCAAACCCAACTATCGATGAAAATAACCCTGAAGATGCGGTTGCCCTTCTTTCTTACCTTAACCGTGAACAATATGGCTCAAATCCTTTGATTTACGGACAATCATATAATACAAGGGTTGTTGATTATGATGATGGAAAACCTTTTTATGTTAAAGATGAAAAAAGCAAGAAGTATATTATTTCTGATCACAAAAAAAGAACAGAACCTGTTTACCTCCCGGAAGGATGTATGTTTTTCCCGAGAATGTGGGATTCAAATCATAAAAATGAATATGTTAACTGGCTCAATAACCAATATAATTCGGGAAGTGGAAAAGACAAGGAAGTACTCCGTTATTTGAAAAAAGATAAAGTGCCAACTCATCAGTTAAATGTAAAATTTCTACATTCTTATCAGTTAAACTATATGTATTTCAGGTATTTTATGTGGAATTTTTCGGGAAGACAAAATGATATTCAGGGACGAGGAGATGTATATAATGGAAACTGGATAACAGGAATTCCGTTTATTGACGATGCGTTGGTGGGAAATCAAAAAGATTTGCCGGTTTCAATGGAGCGCCCCGGTCATAATGTTTATTATATGCTTCCTCTTTTGCTCGGACTAATTGGTATTTATTACTACTCTAAGAAAGATGGAAAAAATTCGTTTATTGTACTGCTATTGTTTGCCATGACAGGGTTGGCCATTGCATTTTACCTCAATATGTATGCATTTCAACCCCGTGAAAGAGATTATGCTTTTGCAGCTTCTTTTTATGCATTTTGTATTTGGATTGGCTTTGGAGTATTCGGACTCTATTCTTTCTTTGACAAAATGAAACGTAAAGGTGTTCAAATCGGAGCTTCTCTTCTGGTTACGCTTATCTGTATTGGATTGGTTCCCGGAATTCTGGCTAGTGAAAATTGGGATGACCATGATCGCTCAAACCGATATACTGCTTTGGCCATTGCCAAAAATTATCTCGACTCATGTGCCCCAAATGCTATTCTTTTTACATTGGGAGATAATGATACTTTCCCTTTGTGGTATGCCCAAGAAGTTGAAGGCTATCGTACTGATGTACGCGTTTGTAATTTAAGCCTTTTAAGCACTAGCTGGTATGTAGATCAAATGAAAAGAAAAGCATACAACTCCGAACCTCTTCCTATCTCCATGACTTGGGATCAATATAAGGACGGAACACGCGATTTATTAGTTCTTGACCCCGGAAATAATCAATTTATCAATCTTAAAGATGTCGTTAACTATTTCAAATCTCCTGAATTTGATAATACTAAACAATTAATTCTTATAAGTGGCGATTATCAAAAAAATGGACGGGCAATTCCTGCCAGCTTCTCTCTCCCAGTGGATAAAGCAAAAGTTTTGGCTAATGGAACCGTTAAACCTGAAAATGATTCCTTGATAGTTGATAAACTGACCTGGAATATGAAAACAGATGGTCAAAATATAATTTTTAAAGCCTATATGATTATGATGGATATTTTATCCACCAACAATTGGGAAAGACCTGTTTATTATGCAACGACTACAGGTTCTGAGGCATATCTTGGCTTGGAAGACTATTTTCAACTGGAAGGACTTGCTTATCGATTGGTCCCTATCAAAACTCCACGTTCATCAGGAAATGAAATCGGAAGAATTGAGCCCGATGTGTTGTATAACAACCTAATGAATGTTTTCAATGACCACACCCGTTCAGATAAAGTGAACAATCCCAATGCTCCAAAAAAAGAACCCTATCAATACTTATGGGGTGGATTGAATGATCCCCGCGTCTACAACCCTGAAGACAACCTTAGACTTGTTTATCAAATCAGATATATGTACTTGAGACTTGCTGAAAGATATATTTTGGAAAAGCAATTCGCAAAAGCAGAAGAAGTACTTGATCAGGGAAATAAAGTGCTGGACGATAAAGTAATTCCATATAAACTCACCTACCAGTGGTTTTATTCCATTACTTCAAATTATTATATTAATGGCTATTTTAAATTAAATACCCCTTCAGGAAATCAAAAAGGAATGAAAATGGCCAATAGAATGTTGGATTACCTTATTGAAGATTTTACCTGGTTTGAAAAATGTAACGATCACTCTCTTGCTATTCAATCAGAAAATATAACAAACAATATCACCATACTTAACCAACTTACTACAGTTATTGACGAAGGTCACCTTAAACTTTTACAACCTAAATTCAAACAAATTAAACTTACTAAAACAGGAAATACCATGATTGACCTTTGGAACGCCAACATTGACCATAATATGAGAAATTTGGAAGAGTCCTATCAGTCTATTGGAGAAGATTTTCAAAAGCTTCAACAATTAATAAAAGTAGCTCAACTGACCGGGAATAATGATATTGCCCAAAAAGCTATGCAAGTGACAGAAAATCAGGTTGCAGTGATGGAGCGAATCAATCCCCAAATTGGAAATATGTTCAGAAGTTCATTTGTGAGATAATGAAAATCAGTCTTAACATCCCTATACTAAGAGGGATGTTTTTTTAACAACTGCCTTATTATGAAAGTATTAATAATTGGTCGAGGAGGAAGAGAAAATGTTATTGCCTGGAAAATAGCACAATCAGACTTGGTTTCACAAATTTTTGTGGCTCCCGGCAGCCGCGGTATAGAAAATTCTATTTCAGTAGCCTCTTGTGTTAATATTGATGAAAATGATACTGCTGGATTACTTGATTTTGCTATTAAACAGCACATTGGATTAACCATTATTGGTCCTGAAATTCCGCTTATGAACGGACTTGCTGATGAATTTATTAAAAACAAACTCCCTGTATTCGGTCCGGTTAAGGCTGCCGCCATGATTGAAGGAAGTAAGCAGTTTGCCAAACTTCTGATGCAAAAATACCATATTCCGACTGCTAACTTTGCCACATTTAATGATTACCTCCCAGCTATAAACTATCTTCATACAATGAAACTTCCAATTGTAATCAAATTTGACGGGTTGGCTGCAGGAAAAGGAGTTGTGGTTGCAAAAACAGAATCGGAAGCCGATAAAGCCCTTAAAGATATGCTCTTGGATTTTAAATTCGGAAAAGGGAAAGTGATTATTGAAGAATTTCTTGAAGGTCCCGAATTTTCACTGATGACTCTTGTTAACGGAGAACAGGTTGTTCCACTTACCATTGCTCAAGATCATAAACGAGCCTATGACGGGGATTTAGGTCCTAATACCGGTGGAATGGGAGCTTATACTCCTGTTCCTGTTATTCCTCAACAGGCAATTGAGGATGCTATTGAAAAAATCATGAAACCCGCAGCTAAAGCTATGGTTAAAGAAGGATTCCCATTTACCGGAATATTATACGGTGGATTAATTTTAACCCCTTCCGGACCAAAGGTGATTGAATTTAATGCCCGTTTTGGGGATCCGGAAACCGAAGTGGTTCTCCCTAAAATGAAAAGCGATCTGCTAAAGCACATCCTTGATATCATGGATCATAAAACAGTTGTCCCGGAATGGCACAACAAGGCAATTCTGGGAGTTGTGATGGCATCAAAAGGATATCCTGAAAAAATTGAAAAAGGATTCCCTATTATGGGATTGGAAAATATCAAAAATAGAGTTTTTCACATGGGAACTGATTTTAAGGATGACACTTGGATTACAAATGGTGGACGTGTACTCTTTGTATTAGGTGAAGGAATAACTCTATCGGAAGCTCGAAAAAATGCCTATGAAGCAGTAAGTAAAATTAAAAGTGAAGGGCTTTTTTATCGTGAAGATATCGGTTGGCAGGCCATAGAAAGACAATAATACTTTATTTAGATTTTTGCAAATATTAGAGGCCTATTGAGGTCGTTTTAAACAAAAAATAGCTAATTACTTTTTTATAAAATATAATGAAGTAATTGGGTGTTATGATATAATAAATAATTGTATTTTTGAAAAATAAATAAATAAAAAACACATGAACAATTTTATTATGTATGTAATCATTGCCGTAATAATCATATTATTTCTAAGCGGCATAAGAATAGTAAGACCTACTCACCGTGGGTTAATTGAACGTTTCGGAAAATACGCCCGATTTGCCACGCCCGGTTTTCATTGGATTATTCCTTTTATTGAAAAAATGTATCGGGTGAATATCACGGAACAAATGGTTGATGCCGAACCACAGGAAATTATAACCAACGACAATTTAAATGCCCGCGTAGATGCACAAGTCTATTTTAGAGTAAAAGATGATGAAGAAAATGTCAAAGCGTCTCAGTACAATGTTAATCGATATCAATGGCAAATAGTGAATTTGGCACGTACAACACTTAGAAATATAATCGGAACTCTTACACTTAAATCCGCCAATAGCGAAAGGGGGAAAATTAATTCTGAACTTCACAAAACTCTTTGTAATGAAACTAAAAACTGGGGAATTGATATTGTTCGTACAGAATTAAAGGAAATTGATCCGCCAAAAGATGTTCAGGAAACGATGAATAAGGTGGTGAAAGCTGAAAATGAAAAAATATCGGCTATTGACTATGCTACTGCTGCAGAAACGACTGCCGACGGAGTAAAACGGGGAAAGATCAAAGAAGCTGAAGGTGTAAAACAAGCTAAAATATTACATGCCGAAGGGGAAGCAGAAGCTATTCGTCTTGTAAATGAGGCAGCCGAAAAATATTTTATCGGAAATGCCCAATTATTAAGAAAACTCGAAGCTTTAGAAAAATCACTTCAGAATAATGCGAAGATTGTTCTTCCATCGAATTCCGAACTTATTAATGTTATCGGTGAAATGGGAGGAGTTTTCCCGGTTCCCGTGAAGAAAAAAGAAGAATAAGGCAGTTTAGTATTATTTAAAAGTTTGATTAGAAAGTAATTCTCCAAGTTTATTAAGATAGAGGCTATCAGTCGGACTGAAAGAATCGATTTCGGATCTGTCAATATCCAATACAGCCCATACTTCGTTATCATGAATTAGAGGAACAACTATTTCTGAACTTGACTTTGAATTGCACGCAATATGTCCGGGAAATTTATTCACATCAGGGACAAGGAGAATTTCTTTCTTTTCCCAGGCTGTTCCACAGACTCCTTTTCCAAATTGAATTCTTGTGCAGGCCAATTGACCCTGAAAAGGACCCAATACCAACTCTTTCTCTTTTATCAGATAAAAACCAACCCACAAAAAGGAGAATAGCTCTTTCAATATTGCTGCCACATTGGCCATATTGGCAATCATATCTTTTTCGTTTTCTATCACAGCCCTAACAATAGAGAGCATCTCTTTGTAACGCTCCTCTTTTTCCAAAAATAGGATTTCGGGATTAATTTCTTTTTCCATCAAACATTATGAATAAAAATAATCTCAACAAAAATAACATAATTCTTATTCTGTAACAGATACTAATTCTATCTATATTAATTTCAAGAAAAAGAAGTTGATAAAAACAAACCCTTTACTTTGTCGTTTATAATATTTATGAAAAAGATTCTAATTCTATTTTTGATTGTTTTTTGTTATAACAACGCTGTTCTTCCCCAGTCTGCAGATGATTTCTTATTAGTTGATCAGTGCATGTTGCAGATTCCAACTTCTTCAACTTTATCTACTACTCAAATTGCCAATTACATCAATAAAAATTTCGAAAAGCAGACTGACAAATCAAGAGCAATATATATTTGGATAACAACCAACATTTCGTATGATACTAAACAAACTAAAATATTTTATAATCCTGATGATTATGCTGATCTCATTAAAAATACTTTAGCAACAAGAAAAGGGGTTTGCATGAATTATGCCTTACTGTTTAATGATATTGCATCCAAAACCGGAATTAAAACATTTCTTGTTTTCGGTTATACAAAACAATATGAAAAGATAGATATTGTAAATCATGTCTGGTGTGCTGCTCAAATTGATTCTTCTTGGTTTTTATTTGATCCGACTTGGGGCGCTGGATATGTACAAAAAGGAACTTTTATCAGAAAATTGAACAACGATTATTTCAAAATGACTCCTCAAAAGAGCATCAAAAGCCATATGCCTTTTGACCCTTTGTGGCAATTATCAGATTATCCGATTACAAATCAAGAATTTTACTGCGAAAATTTGCCGGATAATAAAACCCGACCCTATTTTAATTATCGGGATTCTCTGGCTATGCATGAGCAATCCTCAGAATTAGAGAGGGCTATCTCGTCAGCTCGGAGAATTAAAAGAAACGGAGTTGTCAATTCTTTGATTTCAAATAGACTTCAAAATATTTATGAAAAAATTGAATACTATGAATACGAAAAAACAATGAATACTATAGGTACTGCAGTAAAATATTATAATTCAAGTATTGAAAACCTGAACAACGTTATTGAAAATCTGAACAACAAACAGGGGTTGGTAACAAATTACAAAGAACTACGCAATATGCTTGATTTAGCTGCAAATTCTCTTATTATGTCTGAAGAAAAAATAAAAGAGATTTCCACTACCAACGCTCAAGCCAATAAGTCTATCCAAAATCTTCAGGAGTCTATTA
This sequence comes from Bacteroidota bacterium, assembly GCA_019135895.1. Classification (GTDB taxonomy): domain Bacteria; phylum Bacteroidota; class Bacteroidia; order Bacteroidales; family WCHB1-69; genus JAGVVH01. Next base: position 45,192 of record JAGVVH010000264.1, read on the forward strand.
AAGAAGTGAGGAATAAGATTCAGCAACAGAGATACTATTTACAAAAAATGGATATTGGCAATTCCATGAATTAAAGATTCATTATACAAGACAGCCATAAATTCTGGAATATTATATATTTTTCGAATTCTTTTTTGGAGAAGGACAATCAATATTTTTGCCATTCTTTTTTTTCAAATCCCTTAAAGCGCAATCAGCATCGCAGGAATCGCAGCTATTTTCATTTTTTGAAACTCTTATAATAAACCGAATAATACGCCATAAAACAAAAGTAATGGCGCCACCAACTGCCAACATAACCAAAACTTCTTGCCAATTCATCCTATTACTATTAAAAAAGTAAAATCAAAGATATAATTATTTGTCATAATTTTCATAAGAGAAGTGAGCCAATTTGAAAAACGGCAAAAGAGAGCACCCAGGCAAGTAAAGTAGTATAAAATGCTGCAAAGAGTGCCCATTTCCAACTCCCCGATTCTTGCTTAATTGCAACAAGTGTGGCTAAACAAGGGAAGTATATCAAAACAAACAGCATATAACAAAATGCCACTAAGGGAGTAATTTGAATACGTGATCCCAAACTCACAGCAGTAGTCTCTTTGTCAGCGTAAATAACACTTAATGAACTTATAACCAACTCTTTTGCTCCAACACCGGACAACAATCCTATTCCCAATTTCCAGTCAAAGCCAAGCGGTTTGATAACAGGTTCAATAATTTTTCCGATTTTTCCCAGATAGGATTGGTTTTCCTGAGCAGATAGGTTTTCTGACATAGTTAACTGTTGAGGTTCAACATTATTTTCATAACGTGGAAAATAACCCAAAAACCAAACCACAATAGAAGCAACCAAAATGATACCACCCATTTTCTTCAAATATTGCTTCCCTCTTTCCCAGGTATGGCGAAAAATGGCTTTTAAAGTGGGCATTCTATATGGCGGCAGCTCCATTACAAAGGGAATATCTTCCCCTTTAACCAAAAATCTGCTAAACAATCGGGCCATCAGAACAGAGAGCAATATTCCTATACAGTATAACGAGAGCAGAACTAATCCTCCGTAATGGGGAAAAAAAGCTCCTATGAGTACAATATAAACAGGAAGTCGTGCACTACAGCTCATTAGTGGATTAATCAGCATCGTAATAAGTCGTGACTTACGGCTTTCAATAGTTCTGGAAGAAATAATAGCCGGCACATTGCATCCAAAACCCATTACCATCGGGATAAAAGACTTTCCGTGGAGTCCCATCTTATGCATAATTTTATCCATTATAAAAGCGGCACGAGCCATATAACCCGAATCTTCCATTAGTGAAATACAGAAATACAGAATTAAAATATTGGGTAGAAAAATAATTACAGCCCCAACACCACCAATAATTCCATCGGCAAGCAAATCCTTAAAAATGCCGGGATTCATAGCCCCATCAATCCATCGCGCCAGTTTCTCAACCAACCATTCAATACCATCCATCGGATATTGTCCTAATGAAAAAGTGAGTGAAAACATCAAAAAGAGTAAAACAAAAAAGATGGGATAACCCCATATTTTGTGAGTGACCAAAGAATCGATAAATCGGGTATATCCCTTTTTTTCAATATGATTATCAATAAAAGTTTCTTTAAGAGCTCCAGCAATAAAACCATACTTAGCATCAATAATTGCCGTCTCACTATCCTCTTTTATGGTATTTAAAATATCGGATGATATTTTATTTCTTACCTTAATAATTTCATCTCCATTGGGAAGTTTCTTCAGAATCTTTTCAATTTCTTTGTCATGTTCAAGAGATTTTATCGCCAAAAATCTTGTCGAATAACGGTGACGTATATTTTCATTAACGGCAATGACATTTTTCACGGTATCAATTGCTTGTTCCAGTAAGGGACCATGATTTACGTGAATATGACGAAAAGTTCGCCCTATCTTATCCTTTTTATTTTCTTCAGAATGAACATAATCTTCTATTTGTGGCTGATGATCGTGGCTAACCTCGGTATCATGCCAGTATTTAATATCTTTCAGAATTTCGGGGTCAATATTTCCTTCTTTATCAAAATAGTCGCCCCCTTCATACAGATTAATCAAAACGTGAAAGAGATTATCAATTCCCAATCCTTTTTTCCCGTTAGTAGGCACCATCGGGACTCCGATAAGCTTGCTAAGGAGATGATGATCCAATTTATTTCCGCTGGCTTCTAACTCGTCATACATATTGAGAGCAATCACCATTCTGACGTTCATATCAATAAGTTGTGTGGTGAGATAAAGATTGCGTTCCAGATTAGAAGAATCCACCACATTGATAATGACATCAGGGTTTTCATTGATAATATGTTGTCGCACATAAAGTTCTTCCGGAGTATAAGCTGACAGGGAATAAGTACCCGGAAGGTCTACAATTTTAAACCTATAGCCCTGAAAGTCGAAAAAGCCCACTTTGGCATCAACTGTTACTCCGCTATAGTTGCCCACATGTTCGTGAGCCCCGGAGGCAAGGTTAAAAAGAGATGTTTTTCCGCAATTGGGATTTCCGACAAAAGCCACATTGATGGTTCTTCGTTTTCCCATCGCGATACGTTTCAAATCCTCTTCAGAGATTGTAGTAACTTCGTCAATAGTTACATGCTTAGTATCGTTTTCTTGTTGTTGAGCTGCTGCCTCCTGTTCGCTAACTATTTCAATCAATTCCGCTTCTTGGCGTCGAAGAGATACCTCATAATCAAGTACTTTATATTTAATCGGGTCTTTTAAAGGAGCATTCAACATCACTTCCACCAGTTTTCCCCTTATAAATCCCATTTCCACAATTCTCTTTCTGAAACCGCCGTGTCCCAATACCTTAACAATAACTCCTTTTTCGCCGGTTTTTAATTCCGATAAACGCATTATAATAGTTTTAAACTGCAAAAATAGTCAAAAAAAATATCCTTTGTGGGAAACCATTTCTTAGCCTTTGAAAAACCAGCTATATAGTAAAGAAAAATGCAAAATAAGTTTTGTGTTTCTGCTCAATTAAAACATTGTTATTTTCAACAAATATTTTTACTATTTTTGCCTACCAAATAACAAAAAATGATTAATAGATATTCACGTCAGGAGATGAAATCCGTTTGGACGGAAGAGAGTAAATTTAATGCCTATTTGAAAGTTGAAATTGAAGCTGCAGCCGCCTGGAGTAGTTTGGGTATTATTCCTGCTGCTGATGTAGAGCTTATTCGCCAAAAGGCTGTTTTCAATATCGACAGAATCTATGAAATAGAAAGGGAAACCCGTCATGATATTGTAGCTTTTACACGTGCAGTGAGCGAATCTCTGGGCGATGAAAAGAAATGGGTACATTACGGACTAACTTCCACCGATGTGGTGGACACTGCTAACGGCTATCTTCTAAAACAGGCCAATGCAATTATTGAAAAAGATTTACAACGTATTGCAGAAGTTATTAAAAAAAGAGCATTTGAATTTAAAAATATACCTTGTATTGGCCGTACTCACGGGGTACATGCCGATATTACTTCGCTCGGGCTAAAATGGGCTTTGTGGTATGACGAAATGCAACGCAATATCCGACGCTTTAGCTCAGCCGCAAGAGACGTGGAATTTGGTAAAATTAGCGGTGCTGTAGGAAATTTTGCAAACACACCACCTTTTGTGCAGGATTATGTCTGCCAACAACTGGGTATTGGTTCAGCTAATATTTCCACACAAACTTTGCAACGTGATCGACACGCCTACTATATGGCCACTATTGCCATGATTGGGGGAACTATTGAAAAAATGAGCACTGAAGTACGTCATTGGCAACGCACAGAACTACGCGAAGCTGAGGAAGCTTTCCTAAAGGGACAGAAGGGCTCGTCGGCAATGCCTCATAAACGCAATCCCATTGGAAGCGAAAATATGTGTGGATGTTCGCGCGTATTAAGAGGTTATATGCTTACGGCCTATGAAAATGTTCCCTTATGGCACGAACGAGACATTTCCCACTCTTCTGCCGAACGCATAATTCTACCCGATGCTACAATTCTGCTGGATTATATGTTGAATCGTTTTGCCAATATTCTTGAAAATCTGGTGGTTTTTCCCGAAAATATGCTGAAAAATATTTATTTAACTCATAAAGTCATCTTTGCCCAAAGAGTAATGACAGCTTTGATCAATAAAGGGCTTTCACGTGAAGCTTCCTATGATTTGGTTCAACCTCTTTCCATGAATGCTTGGATAAATGAAAAGGATTTTAAACAAATTCTTTTAGAAAATAGCTCTATTTGCCAATATTTGAGTCAACAAGAACTGGATAATTGTTTTACTCTTGAGTATTACTTACAGCATGTTGATGAAATTTTTGACAGAGTATTTTAATCTGATTAAATTGACTCTGTTTTTCCCGGACTTGATTTATTCGAGATCTTCAAAGGATATATCCATCAAAGGATAATCTTTCCAATCTTTATAATCAAAGTGCCACCATTCGGTTGGATAGTGAGTAAACCCAAAATGTGACATGATTGAAAATAAGAAGGCTCTATTCTTAAGAACTGTATCAGGAAGATAGGCATAGTCGGGGTTTGCTTTGTCAGAAAAATCATCATAAGAAGTCGGCATAGGGATCTCTTTTCCTGTTCTTTTTTCCACAAAAGTGAGGTCAATGCAAGCTCCTCGATTGTGTCTGGAGCCATAACGAGGATTTGCCACAAAATTAGTATCAGGGTATACTTCATAAAACAACAGTGTTGCTGCATACGGGCGGTAGGCATCATAAACTTTTACAGCCAACCCTAATTTAGAAAGAGAATCCTGTACCAATTTTAGTGCATCTGCCAACGGCTTTCTTGCATAAGCTTTTGGCTTGGTATAAATTACTGATTTTGTAAAGTTGTTTTTCGTGGCATAACGAATATCCAACCAAAGAGAGTCTATAACTTCTTCAAGATCACACATCTCTAAAGAAGGATTTTTAGTAACCTGTTCTAAGTAGATTTTTTTAGTTTGCACAATATCAAGCCCAAAGGGATTGGACTTACTATCCTTATGATACTCTTTACAACTATAAAATCCGATTAATAATAGGATTATGACAAATAAACTTATCAGGCTGTTTTTTTTCATAGAAAGAACTTTTAAAAAAAGAAGGGACTCAATCCGTTTTAAGTTTGCTGTAAACCTCAAGATCAACAAAAGAATCATCCGACATTTGTTCTCCCGCACGCTCTATTCCTTCAAAATGGAACCCTAACCGTTGAGGAATTTTTTTACTACGGATATTTTCAGTATTACATTTAATCTGGATTCTATTTATGTCTAATTTTCTAAAAGCAAAATCAATAAGCACTTGAACAGACTTAGTAACAATTCCCTTTTTCTGTAATGGTTCTGAAAGCCAATAACCGATTTCTGCACATTTATTAATTTTGTTTATTTTATTAAATCCTATTAATCCTCCAAAAGAGTCATTGTATTGAATTACATATATTTTAGTATCATCTGGAGAATCAAGTATTGATTGGATATATTTCTTGGTATAGTCAATATTTTTAGTGTATTCTACAAATGGCAACCATACACTGAGATATTCTCTCTGTTTATTAATAGTGTTATAAATATCAACAGAATCAGACAATTCAACTATTTTAAGTTTTATGTTTTTGTTAACATAAAGAAACTTTTGGTTGTTTTCCTTTTTGCCTGTCAATTTTCTTTTTTGTCCCGTTTTATTTGCTTTTATCAATGCCGTAAGCACCTTATGAGGAGTAATTTTAACTGTTTCATGATGAATTCCTTCTTGAGGATTGCAGGCTTTAATCGCAACTTTCATCAATTGAGTTTTGTCAATCTCGTGAATACCGATATCTGATAAAGTCGTTGGAAGTCCTATTTCTTCACAAAATGAATAGACCTTGTCAATTTCTTCAGGAGTTGCTGAAGAAAGAAAAAGTCCTGTCAAAACACCAAAAGCAACTTTTTCTCCATGGTAAAATGAATGAGTTTCATTCAATGCAGTTAGTCCGTTATGGATAGAATGTGCAGCAGCGAGTCCTGAACTTTCGAAGCCAATTCCACTAAGGAGGGTGTTCGCTTCAACAATAAAATTCAATGCAGAGGAAGCAATATGATTTTCACAGTCAATTTTGGCATCTTTACCATACTTCATTAATGTATCATAACAAAGTTTTGCAACATATAAAGCCAATAAGGTACTATAACCACCACATTCATTTTTTGAAGATGACTCGATACAAGATTTAGCCTCAAACCAAGTTGCCAAAGCATCTCCCATCCCTGCAACTAAAAAACGACTTGGTGCAGAAGCAATAACCTTAAGATCTACCAGAACCACTTCCGGATTCATTTTTTGGTAATAAACAGATTCAAAAATACCCTGTTCATTATAAATAACGGCACATCCACTACACGGGGCATCAGTAGAAGCAATTGTAGGCACAATGATAACAGGAATAGCTGTTTTGTCGGCAACAATTTTTGCTGTATCAATAGCTTTCCCTCCCCCCATGCCAACAAGAACATCAATATGATTGTTAATGACCATCTCTGTCAACCGTATTATTTCAGATTCACAGCATTCCCCATTGAATTCTTCCACATTAAGTGGAAATCCTACATAATTGCGATTGCATTCGGGTAAAATTGTTTTCTTTACTGTGGGAGAGGCCAAAATCAGTCCATTTTTACCAAACAAATTTACCAATCCGGGAAGTTCCGCAAGAGCATGTTCGCTTTGGATATATTTTCCTGGAAAAACAGCCTTAAATATCATTGATGGTTGAAAATTATTCACCATAATTACTCCTATCCTATTTTAAGTTTTATAATAACACTATTATAAGCAAAAGCAAAGGTAAATAATTTTTATTATCAAAAGAATTATTTTAAAAAAAGACTGATTATTAATGGTTTAGTCTATTCTAATATCTTTTAAAGGGTTAATACAAATAACATTAAAAAAAAATACACTGACAATCATTATATTGACAGTGTATTATTTTACGTGATAGTAGTTTGAAGTGTTCTAGCTGGGATTCGAACCCAGGACCCCATCCTTAAAAGGGATGTGCTCTACCTGCTGAGCTACTAAAACATCCTTTAGTTTCGGGGTGCAAAAATAGTGTTTTTTTTATTCCAACGCTTTCATCCCGACTAATTTTCTTATTTTTATTAATTAAATTATTGATTATCAAATATTAAAAATATCGTGAAAGAGAAATTTTCATGATTATAAAATGTCTGTTTCCAAGAAAAACTATTCTTTTGGGATTAATACATTTGATTTTTGGAAAAAATTATTCCAAAATTAGAAATTATTGTATTTGGGAAAAATGTTTTTTTAGTGCAAATCAGCTCCTATTAGATGCATAAACTCTTGTCTGGTATTATAATTATTGAGAAATGCTCCGGTAAATTCTGAGGTAGTAGTCACGGAGTTTTGTTTTTGAATACCTCTCATAGACATGCACAGATGTTGAGCTTCAATAACAACTGCAACTCCTATGGGGTCCAATACTTCTTGAATACAATCTTTTATTTCGGTAGTAAGACGTTCTTGTAATTGCAATCTTCTGGCGAAAGCCTCCACGACTCTAGGAATTTTGCTTAATCCTACTATAGTTCCATTGGGAATATAACCAACATGTGCTTTCCCGAAAAAAGGTAGTAAATGGTGTTCACAAAGGGAGTAGATTTCAATATCTTTCACAATAACAATCTGCTTATAATCTTCCTTAAAAAGAGCACTTCTTAGAATTTTGTGTGGATCCAAGTCGTAGCCATGAGTTAGAAACTGCACCGCTTTTGCTGCCCTCACAGGGGTTTTGAGCAAACCTTGGCGTTCGGGGTTTTCTCCCACAACCTTGATTATGTTCTTATAGCATTCCGACATTATCTTAATGTCTTCCTGATTATAGAGATCGTGTCTCTCATAACCATAATCCATGTCTTCGTATTCGTCAATCATTATTTATAAATATGGGTTTTCATTTTTTTCCTGTCCTATTGTTGTGGAATCCCCATGTCCCGGGAAAACAAGAGTGTTGTCTTCAAGAACAAGTAATTTTTCCTTAATACTTTTCATCAGCATGCTCAAGTCACCGGTTGGGAGATCGGTACGACCGACGCTACCTTCAAAAAGTGTATCTCCGGTAAAAACAAGCTTGTTGTTATGGTCAACCAAAGAGATACTCCCATTACTATGACCGGGGGTATATAATACTTTAAGTGACTGCTTTCCGAAAAGGATTTCATCTCCTTCTTTAAGAAAAATATCGGGTGTGGGGAATTCCGTTTGAGAAAAGCCAAAAGAGGCACCATAAGCAAAAGAGTTCTTATAAATCGGCATTCCTTCCTCATGTGCCAACAAGGGGACATGATAAATTCTTTTGCAGAAATCATTTCCCAGCACGTGATCAATATGGGGATGTGTATTTAGTATATATTTTATTGTAAGTTTTTCTTTTTCAATATATTCTATCAGCATTTTATTTTCATTGTCATCACAGTTTCCCGGATCAATGAGAATGGCTTCTTTCATTTCATCATACAGAATGTAAGTGTTCACTTGAATAAAATTGAAATGAAAAGTTTTAATTGTTAAGTTATTTATTGTCACCTTTAGTTTGGTCATGAAATCTTTTATCGAAATGTGTTTTTTCATTCTCTCTTTTCTTTCTCTGCTTTTACCAACTCCTTTTGATTGTTTTGTTTGCTAAAACGGTTTATTAGCTTCTTGATCTGTATTTTTATAAACTTTAATTTTTTTGCCGTTTCTAAATTCAACGCTGTAAAATAGTTTTCCGCCAGCGTCCCAGTATGACCATTTTCCGCTTTTCATTCTGTTAGTATAGAAGCCCTGCATCTGTTTTTTTCCATTCGGATAATACTCTGTAAAAAGACCTTCTGCTACGTCGTCTTTGAAATTTTGGACTCTCATTACTCGAGCACGTTCATTGTAATAAGTCCATTTCCCATTTTTCATATCATTGGCATAAGTGCCAAATTCAAAGGGTTTACCGTTTTGGGCATATTCTTTCCATTTTCCCTGACGTTTGCCATTTACATAATTCCCTTCGGATCGTTTGGTCCCATTTTCGTTCCAGTAAAGATAAAATCCATGACGCTGTCCGTCCTTATATTGTATTTTATATTTGAGCACCCCATCTTCATACCAGCCTACCCAAAGTCCGGTCATTAGTCCATCCTTAAAAAAGCCTTCATCTTTAACTGTTCCCGTTTCATACCATTGCATCCATTTTCCCGTTTCTTTATCATTTAAAAACTCTCCTTTTCTTTGTATTGCACCCGATTCAAAAAAGGCTTCCCAGATTCCGTTCTTTTTTCCATTTTTAAAAGTTCCTTTTTTCCACAATTTACCACCGGAAAAATAATAATTCCAAAATCCTTCCTGCAGACCATTTATAAAGTTTCCTGTGCTTCCAATAGAACCGTCTTCATTATAAAATATCCAAGTACTATCTTGTAAATCATGAATAGATTTACCTTCCATATCGGGCTGCCCATCTTTGGTGTACCAATAACAATAGCCGTGCAGAGAGCCGTTATCATAATTACCTTCAAATGATATTTTCCCGTTATCATAATATTCCGTAACACGACCATGAATACTGTCATTGAGATAGTAGCATTTTTTCAACAATTGCCCATTTGGATGATAGAAAATCCAATCACCGTTTCTTTTTCCGTTTGCAAAAAATCCTTCTGATTCTGTTTGGCCTGAATGATACCAACTTTTAAAAGGCCCATTCTGGGCATCATATTCCTGGCTAAGTTTACCATCATCATACCACATTCTCCAGATCGCAATTTTCACTCCGTTTTTATAAACTCCCTCTGTCCACTTTTGTCCATTTTTATAATAAAATGTCCACAAACCCTCTTCCTTATCGTTAACCTTAACGCCGACAGACATAAGTGATTTATTACTCCAAAATGTTTTCACGGTATCTTGTGCCGTAAGAGAAACTGAAATAAAAACCAAAAGGGAAAAAAGAATATTTTTTTTCATAATCGGAATGATTTTTTTGAGTTGCAAAAATAGTGAAAATTGATCGAAGTTGTAAATTTTATTACTTTCCCTTCTCTATTTTCATATTTTTAAATGGCAAAATTTGCATTTTCTGTTAATTCCACAATTTTCGTATTTTTGCAGCTAATTTTACGAAATTTACTAAGTCTATGAATTGTAATGAAATACGCTCTGCCTTTTTAGAATTCTTCGAATCAAAAGGACACACAATAGTTCCTTCTTCCCCGATGGTTATAAAAAATGACCCCACTCTGATGTTTACCAATGCCGGGATGAATCAATTTAAGGATATATTTTTAGGAAACTCTCCTGCAAAAAGCTTGCGAGTTGTGGATTCTCAAAAGTGTTTGCGAGTTTCCGGAAAACATAATGACTTGGAAGAAGTGGGAAAAGACACCTACCATCATACCATGTTTGAAATGTTAGGCAACTGGTCTTTTGGTGATTATTTTAAAAAGGAAGCCATTGGTTGGGCATGGGAATTTCTAACACAAATAATGAAACTTGACCCTTCTCGTCTTTATGCCACTGTCTTCGAAGGCAATAAAGAGGATAAAACCGAGGCAGACAATGAGTCCAGAGAATTTTGGAAAGCTTTTTTACCTGAGAATAGGATTCTTTACGGCAATAAAAAGGATAATTTTTGGGAAATGGGAGACACAGGGCCCTGCGGACCCTGCTCTGAAATTCATATTGATCTCCGTGATGATAAAGAACGCGCTAAAATTCCGGGAGCAGAACTCATCAACAAGGATAATCCATTAGTAGTGGAAATTTGGAATTTGGTTTTCATTCAATTTAACAGGCTTGCATCCGGGGAATTACAACCCCTTGCTGCAAAACATGTGGATACAGGGATGGGTTTTGAGCGCCTTTGTATGGCTGTCCAGGGAAAAAAATCAAATTATGATACGGATATTTTTCAACCTGTCATTCAAAAAATTGCAAAAATATCAAACAAAATATACGGCGAGAAAGAAGATGTTGACATTGCTATGAGGGTTATTGCCGATCACTTAAGGGCCGTCAGCTTTGCCATTGCAGATGGGCAATTACCTTCCAATACCGGAGCCGGATATGTCATCCGCCGAATTTTAAGGCGGGCAATTCGCTATGGCTATACCTTTTTGGGATTCAATCAACCGTTCATTTGGACTCTTGTAGATGAGTTGAAAAACTTAATGGGCAAACAATTCACCGAATTGAAAAGCCAGCAATCTCTAATAGAAAAAGTAATTCAGGAAGAAGAAAACTCTTTTCTTAAAACCCTTGAATCCGGTATTGCAAAATTCGAAAGCTACTGTTCCAAATCAATAAATAGCAAAGTCATTCAAGGTGATTTTGCTTTTGAATTGTTTGATACATTTGGATTTCCGATTGATCTGACACAATTGCTGGCATCTGAAAAAGGATTAACGGTTGATATGGAGGGCTTCCAAAAAGGCCTTGCGCTTCAAAAACAACGCTCTCGTGATGCAGCAGCTATTGAAACTGATGATTGGGTGGAATTAAAACCGACTGCAAAAGAGTCTGAATTTGTTGGTTATCATTCATTGAGTTGTGATTCAAACATTATAAAATATAGACGAATAAAATCAAAAGGAAAAGTATTTTTTCAGTTAGTTCTTGATAAAACCCCATTTTACGCTGAATCAGGCGGCCAAGTTGGAGATATTGGCACCCTGGAAAATGTAAATCAAAAGATAGAAATTAAGAATACCGTCAAGGAAAATAATCTGATTGTTCATATTGCAGAAGTGCTTCCTGAAAATCTCAATGCAACGTTTAGTGCTAAAGTTGATGAGGAAAGCAGAATAGCTTCCCAGAACAACCACAGTGCCACTCATTTAGTACACTTTGCTTTAAGAAAAGTGCTGGGTTCTCATGTAGAGCAAAAGGGATCTTTGGTTACACCTGAGAGGTTGCGTTTCGACTTCTCACATTTTACCAAGGTTACTAATGAAGAGATTAGAGAAGTGGAAAAGATCGTCAATAGTCTGATTCGCAAGAATATTGTTTTACAGGAATTTGAACATACTCCTATTCAAAAGGCCCGAGAGATGGGGGCAATGGCTCTATTTGGTGAAAAATATGGCGACGAAGTTCGTGTGATTAAATTTGGAGAATCGATAGAATTATGTGGAGGAACCCACACTCCTGCTACCGGGAATATTGGCATTATTAAGATTACAACCGAAAGCGCCATTGCTGCAGGAGTCCGCAGAATTGAAGCAGTAACCGGAAAGGGAGCAGAAGAATATCTTACTCATTTTGCTGATTTGGCTGAAGATTTAAAACTCTTTTTTAATTCACCCAATATCATGCAGTCTGTTCAGAAAATGGCCCAACAAAATGAACTGTTACTTAAAGAAATTGAAAGTTTTCAAAAAGAGAAAACGCAAATTTTGATTAGTCAATTGGAAAAAAAGGTTGAACATCTTAACAATTTCAATATTATTCGGGAAGTAAACACGACAGATCCTGATATTTTGAAACAAGCGGCATATAATTTACGCAATAAATTTGAAAGGTTACTTATAGTTTTAGGGAGTCAATATAATGATAAGCCAAATTTGATTGTAGCTTTATCCGATGATCTCATAGCTGAAGGATATCATGCGTCTAATTTAATAAGAGAAGCTGCTATTTTGATTCAGGGCGGCGGAGGTGGCCAACCATCTTTGGCAACTGCCGGAGGTAAAAATTGTAATGGTCTTGAACAAGCTGTTGAAAAAGTAGTGACCATAGTTTTAAATAAATAATACTTTTTCACTACATCTTAGAAATCTTCTATTTTCTTTCGGAATGAAAAGAGATGTATGGTTATCGTCTATTTAAATACCTTTTCGGAATTTCCACGTTTGAATTTGCCAGTGATAAATTAAAAAAATGGGTCAGATTCACATCGTTCATGATCTCCTTTCCTGATTCAATCAACAAAGGTTGTAAGATATAGGAAACAATATCTTCACTCCCCCCTTTTTTTACAAACAAATGGATAATATTGTGAATGAAAAAAGTAGCATATTGAGTAATATCTATCTCTGAATTGAAATGATCCAGGTCTATACCTCTTTTAATAATTCTCTTCGTGATAGAAATAACGCTGTTCTCATCTTCGTGAAGAAAAAAGCCACCAGTATTCATCTCTCTTTCGAAAAAATAATTTTCAACTATATAGCTTTTTTTTAATTCATAAATAATAAAAAGTAATACCTCAACCATATTGTTGCAATTTTGGCATTTTTCAAGAAAGTTCTTTCTAAATCTCTGTCTCCAGTATATCTGAAGCATTCTTTCCATATTTTCCCTGTTTGTATAACGATTAAAAATTGTTTTTTTAGTCACATTAATCCCTTTAGAAATTTCATCAATGGTTCTGTCAAAACCATTTTTTTCAAAATATTGGTATAAGATTTCTGTTTTTTGATGATTTAATCTGTTCATGACTCCTCCTATTTTTGAAACAATAAACAAAATTTATATACACTATTTGTCTTTTCTCAATAATATGCAATTCGCACTTTTAATTATTCCTCCCTAACTATCTTTAATTTAAATATTTTAACAAAGATAATATTACTTTATATAGATATTGAATTATATACATTGATCTCTCATTCAAAAAACAAATTTAAATAAATATCATTTACAAAAATAAAAAAAATAGATAAAAAAATTAATTTCTTTGAAAAATTGTTTATTATTTGTTTCTTTTAAAATATGAGAGTGTAAATAAAAAAAAGAAATTAAACAATATATTAAATAACTCACTAACCGTAAAAATCCAAAAAGAGTAAATAAAAAACATTATTCAAAACAAATAAGCAAATAACAAATTGATATCCAGTATATAAAAGAATTCTACTTTACAATTTTCAGCTATTTATATAATTCCGGTTGAAAATTTTATGAATTGTAAAATTAAATCCTATAGATTTTTACTATAGTAATTAAGTTCCTCTCTATTATCCCATTTTTGAGATTTCCAAAAACCATTTCCAATCTCGTTATCTTTTAACACAAGCAGACCGGCCTTTCGAATACCCTCTTTCTTAAGCTCACAATATACTTCCTTCATTAGGGATTGGGCGATGCCGCGGTTGCGGTAATCAGGATGAACCGTTGCGTGATAAATATAACCTCTTCGCCCGTCGTTGCTGCTAAGAACTACCCCAACAATCCTATTCTCATCAAGCGCAACAAAATTAGAAGTTGGATTTTTCTTTAGAAATTTTGCTATTCCTTCTGCTGAATCATCATAATTTCTAAGACACATTCCCGGGGTAGATAACCACAAATGAAAGACCTCATCATAATCATCGATTTTCATTAACCTTATTTCAATAGCTGACATAGTATAAGCATATTTAAATTCATAAAATTGAAAGGCAAAAATACAAGGATTTTATTATTTATGTCGACTTGTTTTATAAGAAATAGCAAAATAAATAAAGGGAAAAACATCTTTGTTTATGAAAAGCAGCGTTACAATTCTCTGTTAACAGTTTAAAAACAAGCATTTTACAATGAATTTTAAGAGTTTTTGTTTCTATTTAGAATATTTTTGTATTTTTGTCGCATTGAATGGTCTCTTAGCCGAGTGGTTAGGCGCCGGTCTGCAAAACCGTTTACAGCGGTTCGAATCCGCTAGAGACCTCTAAAAATAAAATGTCAGAGCCACTTTAAACAGGTGGCTTTTTTTAGTGAACTATTTTTGTATTTTTGCTTTTATAAAAAGAGTTATCATGTCTTATAATGAATTGATTTTAATAAATCTTGCAGAGAAATTCAATCAAGTTCCTTGTATAAAAATTGAAAAAATCCCTCAATCCGGTTCTGTGAGATTATATTTCAGGTTGTTTTTTGAAAATAGAGATTCTATTGTAGGCGTTTACAATGCTGATCTGAAAGAGAATCATGCCTACTTTACTTTTAGTCATCATTTCCTTTCAAAACAAATCAGGGTTCCTGAAATTTTGGCCATTGATTCTTCCTGTCAATATTATCTTTTGTCTGATTTAGGTGACGAAACACTCTACTCTTTTCTCTCTACGCATCGGGAAGAAGAGGAATTGTCGGAAGAAACCATTCATTATTATCGGGAAGTAATCAGACAACTGCCCTTGTTACAAATTTCAGGTAAAGAAGGTTTTGATTTTTCCGTTTGCTATCCTCGTTTTGCCTTTGACCGTCAATCGATGCAATGGGACCTTAATTATTTTAAGTACTATTTTCTAAAGCTGACAGGAATTTCATTTGACGAACAACTTCTTGAAGATGATTTCAATACTCTTATAGATTTCTTGCTTGAGGCTGAGAGCAACTATTTCTTGTATCGCGATTTTCAGTCGCGCAACATTATGATTTACCGGAAAAAAGTCTATTTTATAGATTTTCAGGGAGGCAGAAAAGGGCCTTTGCAATATGATATTGCTTCGTTGCTCTATGATGGAAAAGCAGCAATTCCTCAAAAATACAGGGAACAATTTTTGGAATACTATTTGGATGAGCTTGAAAAAGTCACCGATTTTAATCGCAAAGATTTTTTGCTTCGCTATGACGGCTTTGTATTGATTCGCATTTTACAGGCCTTGGGAACTTACGGCTTCAGGGGATATTATGAAAAAAAATCACACTTTTTATTAAGCATACCCTATGCAGTTCGCAACATTGCCCATTTATTAAAAACAATGAAGTTGCCAATCCAAATTCCTGTATTGTTGAGTGTCTTAAAAGAGATAACCGAATCTCCTGATATTCCTGGAGCATTACCAGTTTTTCGTACAAAAAGGGAATTCCACAGGATTTGTCGGTCAACGGAGGAGGTTTTGTTTTTGATTGCCGTGCACTTCCTAATCCCGGTCGGGAACCGCAATATGCTTCTCTGACAGGAAAAGATGAAAAGGTAGTGAGTTACATGAAACAATATAAGCAGACGGTAGCTTTTCAACAGAATGTCTTTGCTTTGATTGATGCTTCCATTGACAATTATCTTGAAAGAAGGTTTACCCGATTAATGGTTAATTTCGGGTGTACCGGCGGGCAACACCGTTCCGTCTATTTTGCTGAACTTTTGGCTGCTCATTTGAAAGAGAAATATCATACCGTAAATGTATTACTCCGGCACACCAATTTATAGGAATTTGCAACATCCCTATAAAACTGCGATTATTTTTCCTGATTATTATTTTTTGTCGCAATCTGCAAAAGGAACTCATTTGTTTTAGCGATTGTAGCGGAAACTCCGCAAAAGTGTAGGGTTTGGGGCACGGGGAGCGGTAATGTCCCAAAAAGTGTGTATGGTAAAAGTTCATTTTGTATTTGCAAAGTTATTATTTTTTTAATCCTATTTTCATCTTCAAAATTTTTGCGGTCAATAATCCCA
>JAGVVH010000378.1 GCA_019135895.1 Bacteroidota bacterium
ATGCTCTCGTGGGATGGCTTTTTTACAATTCTGCTCATTACATTGATACAAGTTGAAAGGCGCAGATTTTTGAATGTGATTTTTCAGATGATCGAGGGCATGAACAACTTCCTGAAGTCAACAAATCACCGACCTCAATAAAAATGATTGACTTCGATCAGGGATCAACACTATTCACTTACTCCGACAAACATTGACACCACGATCATCTTTGCTGTCATTATTTCCTTTGACAGCCTTAAATCAATAAAACATCACATTTTCATCTTAGCAATACAGACATAAATGTCGAGTTGTTCGACGTTTTTGTCGATTATTAGGAAATTATGACCTTTCACTACAATGTAAACAATAAGTTGCAAATGGCATAGAAATGGCTGTATATCAAGAACGAGGGATGTTTTAAACGGATATATTCAGTGATGCATGGAATGAAACCTAAAATATTAATCGTTGATGATGGTGAATCGCAGCGCTTTGTGCTCAAGGGGTTTCTGCTCCGCGAGGGTTATCTTGTTGACGAAGCAGAAAACGGCATCAAGGCTCTCCAATGTATAAGGGATCAGCACTTTGACATTATCCTTCTTGATCACAAGATGCCGGGCATGAACGGTGTGGAAGTGCTGAAAGAAGTCAAAAGAACGAATCCCGAAATCGCCGTGGTAATCATTAGTGCCTACGGAACAATTGAACGCGCTGTGGAAGCAATGGAAGCGGGGGCTTTTTATTACATCACGAAACCGGTTGAGCTGGATAAATTATTGATTATTTTGGATCACATTTCACAGCGTCATTTGCTTGTTAACAGCCAGCGCCGCGCGTTACATCAGCGGTTGGGGGATATGAATGAAGGAATCGACGCTATGAATGATCAAAAAGAAGATAACAAAACTTTCTTGTACTCTATGTTGTCGCGGATATTTTCTGCGCAGTCTGACGGGTTCATAGTTGGTATGAACGACCGAACAATTTGCTAGAGAGCTTCATGATGTTGGAGCGTATTGAACAACAGCACCAGGAAATCCTACATTTTCAGGAAAGTATGTTTGAAATATCTCGCATACATATTGAGTCAGGCGACCCCCTGGACAAATTAATGTGCTATTTAGAGGAAAGGGTCTTCCATGTAACTAAAGCATGCCATTGGCCAGAAATAAATGCTTCAGGTGAGATTAGTCCAAATAATAATGGTGAGCTAGAAACTTCTTTCGGCTTTTCTGAAAACTCATACTTTAAAAATAATGGCTGCGTGTCTGTATTTGACTACAGAAATATATATAAAGAAAAACCGCAACAACATATGTATAAGTGTCACCCCACTAAACCTTTGAGTGCTGATTCAGGCATAGCAATATTAATATTCAAACCTGAAATTTATCCAAAGTTACGGTCATGGGTGGAGTGGAGAGATGGAGATTAGCATCAAATGGTAGTTCCCTATATAGAGGCGGGTTTTTTCGGTTCTATACCACTCGCGCTTGTGGAAAAGGTTATTATTGTGACAATGTCAGAAGATAAAATTTCCGAGGCTGTAAGACAGAACCAATATATGATGAGGACTTATGAAAAATAAATTTCAATTACAGTTAATGCTATTGACGATTATCATTGTTGCATTTCCATCTATCTGTTTTTCTGAATTGAAAACGGTTGAAGGTGAATACTGTGATGTTTATTTGGGTGACTTAAAAAACAAGAAGGAACTTAATGAGTTCAGGCAAACTGTTAAAAATATGTCAATAAAAGATGGCATCCTCAAACTGGTTGAAAAACCGTGGCATGAATACGCAAAGAATGAATATTATCTATACATTATAAACAATTATTTGGAAAAAGTAGTGGTTTTGAACCATACGGAAAAAAGTAGAGAAATCTGTTACAAGGTAAGAATTACGACAGACGCAGAAGTAATAAATAAATATCTTAGTCAAGTTACAGGTTCAACCATACCCGAAGGTTATGAGATAGTTGAACCATGGATTATTGACGTTAATAATGTTCTGAAAAACAAAAGTGACAAAATCAATATAGGTCTAATCGTTGAAGCTAAAATCCCAGGCATAGATTCATTACAGAAGGAAAAGTTAGAGAATGAACAGGAAGAAGAGTTTTATAAGATGACCAAATGGAAAGAGAACAATGACAAATTCAAATATCTTGATAGAAGACATTTGAATAAAGTTTTAGAGGAACAGAAACTTTCATCATCTGGATTGACTGATAGTGATACTGTAAAAATAGGTAAACTTTTAAACTTGGATATAATTGTTCTAAGATTGATTTATCAAGATAGTCGGGCAACAAAAGTCCTGAAAGTAGATACGGGAGAAGTCTTGTTATTCAAGACTTATGAAGGAAAGATTAAAGAGACAGGAACATCGGGTAAGGAACCGAATCCTGATATATGGGAGTATTTTGGAGAGAATTGGTATTACAATAAAACAAACATAACTAAATCATCTAACATTGTATCCGTCTGGACTTATTATGTCGTGACTGATGATGACAGGAAAGAATTTATTGAGAAGAAAAAGGAAGATAATAATCCAGATAAGTCATTAAAATACCAAAGTTATGAACACGATGTTAGTTTAACAGAAGTTGATTGTAAGAAGAAACTAGTCAGGACTAAAGAGAAAATAGATTATGATGATAAGGGAAATATTTTAGACAGGATTACTGATGACAATCCTAAATGGGAAAGTATTATCCCCGGTACTGTGGGTGAAGGATTATATCGAGAACTTTGTGTTACCCAAAATAAATCACCTAAAAAGAAAAAGTGATTTGTTAAAAATAAGCACTATTGTCCGGTTAATTCGTCAAATAAATTTAGTTGGTTACATAACATAGGGTTTTCCGTTTTGTAATTGGTTTTTGTAAACAGTTGATAAATTGGGGTTCTTTCGAAAACCGAGACGCTCAGAACCTGTAGAATAGTGTAGAGACTGTAAGGGAGCAGGAGCTGTTTTTTCAGGATAGCTACAACGACGTAAACGGAGATAGCGATCCAGATTTGCGTCTTGACTGCATTCTCTGATGTTCCATAAAAGCTTTTGATGCGCAGATGTTGTTTGATCCATTTGAAAAAGAGCTCCACCTGCCAGCGTGAGCGATAAAGATTTGCAATTGTTATTGCCGGCAGTTCGAAGTTGTTGGTTAGAAAAACAAAAGTAAGATCGGTTTCGGCGTCGTGATATTTTACGCGTCGTAGTTTCTCGGGATAATCTTTCTTCTGATAGAAGCCGGTGAGCATGATCGTCTGATCGTAAATCAGGCCGGTTGACCGATCCACCGGATGCGAGTAAATTCTCCGACATTGGAGATTGGATTTTGCACGGATCAGGAAGAAGGCGGAAGTCTGTGAGAGATTGTATAATCTGGAGAAGTCCAGATAGCCGCGATCCATAACGTAAAACGACCCTGGTTCGTGGAGTTTGCCGTCGGAGATGTGAATGAAAGTAGGGATGCTGCAACGCAAGTCCAGTAAGGTATGGAGTTTGATAGCCCCCTTGTTCTGTCGGAACCGGGCCCATGGAAACATGGATAGACAAAGATCGATGGTTGTGGCATCGAGTGCATAAGCCGTTTGCTCCAACTCGAAAGCGAAGGATTCGTCGCTGTATAGTTTTCGGGCTGTGTTGATCAGCGAATAGGCCAGATCGGCATAGATTTGCCAGTTTCTCTGTTCGTTGGCGTTGGCAATGGTTGATCGGGATACCTTGCCGCGAATGCCCATATGATAAAGTTTCTGTTCTTGGGCACGTAAACAGATTTCGATATCGCGCAGGCTTTCGCGATAGGTGATTTGCGCAAAGGCCATGCACAGGTATTGATCGAGGCAGTTGAACTTCTTCACTTTGTAATCGCCTTGATATCGCGCCACACAGCGACGGAATGTATGCAAAGGCACGAAGTCCATGACCTGAGAGAAAACGAGTTTGCCGGTGTACATGATTGACATCCTCCTGTTGAGTCACAGGGGAATGCTCAAATCGATGATAAATTTTCAAGTCGGTAACTCGCATAATTGGCATTTATGATAAATGATATCAGTATGTTAATTGATGATAAATAATTCTATTCCGGACAGTAGTGAAAAATAAGAAACAATATTTATGTTACCGTGAAATACACCGTGTTTTAATTTCATTTGATTTTAAACATTATTTTAGTTTTTATATTTCTTAGAAAGAGTATAAAGATAAAAAAATTTTCGGAAATTACCGGTCAAAGCATATTAATCGTTGAACGTTATGCAGTCATAAAGAATAGCACGCCACAAACAAAAGGTATAAAGATGCAAAGCAGATATAAAAGGTTAGAACAATCACCGATGTGGTGGTATGACAAGGCATCTGACTTACATGCATCAGCGGGTGTTTTGTGGTTCAGCATGGATGATAAAAACAGAGATACTATTAGAGACCAAATAGGTTTTTCCCATGGTTTTGATTTACGTGTTGCCTGCTCGTCAGTATGCTATATGCTTTGGGGGTTAAGTTTCGAGTTACTATTTAAAAGCTTACTTGTTGTAAATAAAATTAAAGTGCCCCCACCAAACACTCATAATCTTTGTGATTTAGCAGAAAAAGGAATTTTTCAATTATCCAAAGAAGAGAAAGAAGTTTTAAACATCTTATCGTTATACATAGTATGGCAAGGCAAATATCCTATACCTTTGAAAGAAAAAGATTTTAATGGAGCAAAGGCATTAGGGGGTTTAACTTTAAGAAAATATAATAAAGCTCTCAGCTGGAACAATCTAAATAATATCTGGAATAGAGGGAGTTCCCAATTTTTTGATGGATATAATAAATTGAATACCTAACCATCAAAATTCACCCGTTTGCTACCAACGCATTAGTACACGCTTGTCCTTGCACCGCATCAAATCTAGTGGTGCCTTCGGGTTACTTGCTCCGCTGTAGTAGCAATGGGTGATTTGTGTCGTTGAATCTTTCAATTGGAAAGAAACACATTACCGGACATAATGATATTTGCAACATTGTAGGTGCTGAAGAGGAAAAGTACGCTTTAGTCGGATGAACCTTATTTGGACAGCAGACCGCGCAGGAAAGCCTCTGCCTCGCGCATTTTATGACGAAGCGCGTCCATGACCGGGTGGACCGGATGATCGGGGCAGGTTTCTTCAGGCGCTGTTCCCCGAAGGTA
>JAGVVH010000499.1 GCA_019135895.1 Bacteroidota bacterium
AAATAAAACTTGAATCGACAGTGGATTTATTTATTTCTAAACAGGGTAGAGGAGGATATATTATTTAAATAGAAATTTAAATTATTAGAGCTGGAGAAAGAGCTTAAATAAAGTAATAATAGTTCTTCATATAGGTATTTTACTTTTGTAATTTAATGAAAGTGATAACAAATGTAAACAAGAAGTGTGATAACAAATGTAAATTATAATAAAAAACATATGTAATAACATATGATAACAAATGTAAAGACACATATTATCTCAAATAATTCTAAATAAAGCTTTTTATAATTGAATATTTAATATAAATTACTGATTTCCATAGTAGTAATTAATTTTATTTAAAGTTGTTTATGGAATAACAGTTCAAAGTTATTAACATTCAGTATTTGTAAGGGATGTTTTATTTATATAATTGATTATAAGTATAATATATTAGAATATTAAAGTAAAATATTAAAAACTTATCAACATTGTTGTTGGTTACATTATTAAATTACTATATTTGCGCATTATAACAAATGTAAAAAGTATATCTGATTACAAATGTAAAATAATAAAAAATTGGAGTATTGATTATTGTTTAAAAATGTAAACGACATGGTTGAAAGAATTAAATTGATAATGGATTACAAGCAATTAACCCCGGCACAATTTGCCGAATCGCTTGGAATTAATCGTTCAAATTTGACACATATATTTTCTGGAAGGAATTTACCCAGTTTAGAATTTGTACGAAGAATATTGACAACTTATCCTGAAATATCCACAGAGTGGTTAATCATGAATGTTGGCAACATGATTACAAGTTCAAATGATGATTTAGATTTGATGAATTCTGAAACAACACTCATTAAAACTAATCAAACTGAAGCTCCTAAAATGTCAATTCAACAGGACTTATTCCATGAATCAACTTCCGGAGAATTGAATATTGCAGCAAAAGAAAATATAATTGAAGCTATACCTGATTCTAAAGAAACAGAACAAGAAGCAGAAATAAAGAGTGAAAGTGCTCAGCAATCCGTTAAAAATGTAGAAAATCTGCAAGATATACGCCAAGAGTCACCACATGAAAAGAATGCCGCGAACAGCATTCAACTCCCCTCTATCAACAAAAAAATAGAGAAAATTATCTTTTTTTATTCCAATAAGAGTTTTGATACCTATTATCCCGAATAAAAAAAGCTGTCCTTTTGAGACAGCTTTTTCGATCAAAGCAATAAAATATTAATCTTTACGCACCTAACTGAAAGCGGAAAAATCCGGTACAAGTTAATTCTTTATTATTTTCTTTCAAGTAGTCACCCACAGAAATTTTATTATTCATAATAAATTCCTGATTGAGTAAAGTACTTTCTTTAAAGAATTTATTCAATTTGCCTTGTGCAATTTTTTCAATCATATTTTCTGGTTTTCCTTCCTGACGGGTAGTTTCGCGAGCTATTTCAAGTTCATGATCAATAATATTCTGAGGAATAGAATCAGCATTGAGAGAAATAGGATTCATAGCAGCAATTTGCATAGCAATTTCATAAGCTACTTTATCATAGCCGGTGAGATTGAATGCAGCAATGGTAGCCAAACGATTTCCATTGTGATTGTAAGCTGAAACGCATGGAGCATTGATGACATTATAGGCAGGAAGTTCTACTTTCTCGCCTGTTTTTCCGGTCATATCAATAAGAAGCTCTTCCACTTTTCTGCCATTAATGGAGCCGTTTAAAAGCTCTTCACGAGTTGAAATTTTATTTTCCATTGCATAAGTCATGATATTTTCAGCAAAAGAAACAAAATCAGAGTTTTTAGCAACAAAGTCGGTTTCGCAACTAATCACCAAAACAGCAGCAAAAGTTTTTTCTGCATTAGTTTTAGCCATCACGCGACCTTCATTAGAAGCGCGGTCTGCACGTTTAGCAGCTACTTTTTGTCCTTTTTTTCTCAGAATATCAATTGCTAGTTCAAAATCTCCATTAGATTCAACAAGTGCATTTTTACAATCCATCATACCGGCACCTGTTTCGTGTCTTAGTTTATTTACATCTGCAGCAGTAATTGCCATTTTTCAAATATTTAATGTGTTAATAAAATTAGTTATTTCTTACTGGAACCTGTTTTAGCAGGAGCTTTTTTAACCGTAGTTCTTTTTCTTTTAGCAGGAGCTTCTTCACTTTCTTCGCTTTCCACTGCTTTTACCTTTTTAACAGCTTTAACGGCTTCAGGAGCGATAATATCAACTACTTCATCTTCCAGATCATCAGCTTCAACTAAATTGGCTTCTTTATTATAATTGGTATCAACATCAAATTCAGGAGCTTCCTCTTCAATAGATTCTTTTTCGATTTTTCTTTCAGCCATACCTTCTGCGATCGCATCACAGACGGTTTTCAGGATAACAGAAATAGATTTAGAAGCATCGTCATTTGCTGGAATTGGGTAGTCAATTTGATTGGGGTTAGAATTGGTATCAACAATTGCAAAAGTTGGAATATTTAATCTTTGTGCTTCTGCTACTGCAATATGTTCTTTCAAAGTATCTACAATAAAAACTGCAGAAGGCAATCTGGACAAATCGGAGATAGAACCCAAGTTCTTTTCCAGCTTGGCTCTTTCACGTTGAATTTGCAATTTTTCCCTTTTAGAAAGGTTATTAAATTGGGGGCTGGCCATTAGACGGTCAATATCAGTCATCTTTTTTACCGCTTTCCTGATAGTAAAGAAATTGGTCAGCATACCGCCGGGCCAACGTTCAGTAACGTATGGCATTCCGATTGATTTCACCAATTCGGAAACAGTATCTTTCGCTTGTTTTTTAGTGGCGACAAATAAGATTTTTCTACCTGATTTTGCTATTTGTTTAGCAGCTGCACAAGCTTCGTCAATTTTATCGATTGTTTTATAAAGGTCGATAATATGGATGCCGTTTTTTTCCATAAAAATATATGGAGCCATAGCGGGATTCCATTTTCTTCTCAAGTGACCGAAGTGGCAACCTGCTTCTAATAATTGTTCAAAATTTACTCTACTCATTTTTTTAATTTGTTTACGTTCATTAAATCAATTGCCGGGTAGTTCAAATAAAGAAGTCCAGGCAATTTCGATACTAAACTGATTAATATTATATAAATTTAAAAGATTAACGTTTACTGAACTGGAATCTTTTGCGTGCTTTTGGGCGACCCGGTTTTTTACGTTCAACCATACGTGGGTCACGTTTGAGCAATCCCTTGCTTTTTAAAGCAGGACGATTTTCAGCATTTATTTCAACTAAAGCTCTTGAAATTGCAAGACGAAGAGCTTCGGCCTGACCGGAAATTCCACCGCCGTCAAGGTTTACTTTAATATCATATTCACCTTCAACTTGTGCAATTTGTAAAGGTTGGGTAACGATATACTGCAAAGTTGCCACAGGGAAATATTCTTTATAGTCGCGATTATTAATTGTAATTTGACCACTGCCTTTTTTCATATAAATTCTGGCAATAGCGGTCTTTCTTCTACCTAATGTATTGATTACTTCCATTTTTGCTATTTGATTTCGTTAATGTTGATTAATTTTGGTTGTTGTCCTTCATGTGGATGATTAGGTCCGACATAAACATACAAATTGCGATACAAATCATCTCCAAGTCTGTTTTTTGGGAGCATTCCTCTAATAGCATGTTCTAAAATGCCGATAGGGCGTTTTCTCAATAATTCTCTTGGAGTTGCAAAACGTTGTCCTCCAGGATAACCGGTGTGTCGAACATAAACCTTATCAGTCATCTTTTTGCCGGTAAATCTTATTTTTTCGGCATTAATAATGATGACATTGTCTCCACAATCGAAATGAGGAGTGTAATAAGTTTTCAACTTACCTCTTAAAATTCGCGCTACAACAGTAGCAAGACGACCTACGATCTGATTTTCAGCATCGATAACAACCCATTCTTTTTTAACGATTTTTTCGTTCGCTGAAATGGTCTTGTAACTTAGTGTATTCATTCTCAGTTTTTTTTTAGAGACATATCTTCACCTATATGCCTCGGTTTTTTTACTTTAATTTCCTTTACTAACTTAAGGACAATAATCGGTTTTTTGAGGGGGCAAAAATACAATTTATTTTCATATTATCAATGCTTTACGGAAATTTTCTTTTGAAAATATTGAGTAAAGTTAATGTTTTGTTTTTCAGGGAGTTATTGATTTGTGTGGAAAATAATTATTTGTTTTTTCTGAGAAATAGTCATTCACTATAAATAATAATCTAAAAATAATGAATCATAATAAAGCTAATTTGTTGACAATTGCTCACAAAATAGTTCCCAAAAGAAAGTTCATTAATTTCATTTTTTTGTACTTTTGCAATCGATAAAAGAAAAAAATATCTTTTCTAAACGTTATATGAAAGTTCATTTTATTGCTATTGGGGGCAGTGCCATGCATAATTTGGCAATTGCTTTACATCTTAAAGGGTATGAAGTTACCGGTTCTGATGATGAGATTTTTGATCCGGCGAAAAGCAGACTTAAAAAATACGGTTTATTGCCATCTGCAACAGGTTGGGATCCGGAAAAAATCAATTTATCTCTTGATGCAATTATTTTGGGTATGCATGCCAGGGCAGATAATCCTGAATTGCAAAAAGCCAGGGAATTGAATTTGAAAATTTATTCTTATCCTGAATTTCTTTATGAACAAAGCAAAGAAAAGAGCAGAATAGTAGTAGGAGGGAGTCATGGGAAAACTACCATTACCTCGATGATTATTCATGTTTTGCAGCAGAATCATCTTGATTGTGACTATATGGTTGGGGCACAGTTAGAAGGCTTTGAGGTGATGGTTAAATTGTCAGAACAAGCAAAAATTATGGTTATTGAAGGTGATGAATATTTAACATCGCCCATAGACCGCAGACCGAAATTTCATCTTTATAAACCTGATATTGGCATTATTAGTGGCATTGCCTGGGATCATGTCAATGTATTTCCTACTTTTGAGAATTATGTGGAGCAATTCAAAATTTTTGCCGGAATGATCTCACTTGACGGAGCTTATATTTATTATCAAGGGGATGAGATATTAAATAAAATGTCATCAGAAATAAATCATCCGCATAAATATCCCTATTCAGTTCATCGTTACCACATTAAAAACGGAAAGACTTATCTGGAAACTCCTTATGGAGATATTCAATTACTGATATTTGGAAAGCACAATCTTGCCAATCTCAATGCAGCTAAATTAGCTTGTAATGCTGTCGGCATTTCCGACGAACAATTTTATCATGCGATAGCTTCATTCAAAGGTGCTTCCAAGAGATTGGAGCTAGTTGTAGAAAACGAAAATTGTTGTGTTTACAAAGATTTTGCACATTCTCCTTCAAAATTAAAAGCAACTATTGAAGCTGTAAAAGAGCAATTTCCTGATAGAAAGCTAGTGGCATGTATGGAATTACATACTTTCAGCAGTCTTTCCGAAGAGTTTTTAAAAGAATACAAGAATGCCATGAATTTGGCTGATATCGGAATTGTTTACTATAATCCTGAGGCGGTTGAGCACAAAAAGTTGTCTCCAATCACTTCTGAAATGATATATAAATCATTTAACCGAGAAGATTTGGAAATATTTAGTAATTCAAAATTATTAATTGACAGATTATTAACCATTGAAAATAGCAATACACAATTTTTATTGATGTCTTCCGGAAATTTTAATGGGATAGATATTGAACAATTGGCGAATAATATTGTATATTTGCAGCCTTAAAAAAAAAAAAAGTAGTTAAAAATTTTTATTATGAAAAAAATTCTTTTTTCAACAGCTTTAATGCTCATTGCTATGTTGGGTTTTTCGCAACCTAAAATCCAATTTATTCAAACAACCTATGATTTTGGGACTATCAAAGAAGAAGGCGGTAAAGTAACCGGAAGATTTGAATTTACCAATGCCGGTGACAGTGTATTAATATTGACTAATGTTAAGCCGGGTTGTGGATGTACTGCGGCTAATTATACCAAGACTCCTGTTGCTCCCGGACAATCCGGTTTTATTGATGCAACCTACGATCCCTATAATCGCCCCGGTTCATTTAATAAAAACATCAGAGTCACTACCAATGAACCAAAGTTTAAAGCAGAAGGGGCTGCCCCGCACATGTTATTTATTAAAGGTAACGTTACCAAAAGACCTCCTACAGAATTTGAACTTGCAGGTTATAAAATCGGGAGCGGTATGATGCGTATTAAAGAAAATTCTAAAAGGATAGAGCTTACTAATACACAAACACATTTGGATACATTTATGGTGAGAAATTTCTGGAATAAAGGGGTCTCTGTTCAATACCAGGAATTACCTGTTTATTTCACTGAAGTTTACAGAAGTTTTTCTAAAGAACTTTCTCCGGGTCAAGAAGGCATTATTGTCTTCAAATATGATGCTACAAAACGTAATGCATGGGGTAATGTAAGAGATAATATCATCATTCTGACTAATGATTCTCTTGAAGCAAAAAAAGTAATTAGCTATAGTGTGATGATTAAAGAAGACTTCTCAAAAATGACAGAGAAACAGCTGAAAAATGCTCCAATATTCACTGCTGATATGATGGAAGTCAATTTTGGTATTATTGCAAAAAACCAGAGTCAGACAAAAGAATTGGTTATTAAAAATACCGGGAAATCTCCACTTATAATCAGACAATTACAGCCAAGTACAAATGCCCTGACTGCAACTATGGACAAAATGACCCTTGCTCCGAACGAAAGTACTGTTCTTAAATTGTTATTCAGAGCCAACAACAGAAACGGGAAACAAGCAGGAACCTTAGATATTATTACTAATGATCCTAACAATTCTCAGATTTCTATTAAATTTTCTTCTGAAATAACGAATTAGACTAATTGCCAATCGCAAATTTTGAGATCATCATCTTCCAAAATTGCCAAATAATTTAAGTAGCGCGAAGAGGGTATTTTGCCCTCTTCGACTGCTTTTATAACGGCACATCCCGGTTCATGGAGGTGCAAACAGTTATTGTATTTACACTTATTATTATATTGACGGATTTCAGGAAAGTAGTCTCTGATTTCCTCTTTTGAATATTGAATCAGTCCAAATTCTTTAATGCCGGGAGTATCTATTAAAAAACTATTATTATCAAGGGGGAACATTTGAGCAAAAGTGGTAGTATGTTTTCCTTTACTGTGATATTGCGATATTTCTCCTACTTTCAAATTAAGATGAGGATATAGATAATTGATTATAGCTGATTTTCCCACTCCGGAATGTCCGCTGAACAGGCATACTTTTCCTTTTATTTTGGTCAATAATGATTCCATTCCCAATCCATTGGCAATAGAAGTCTGTATACATTCATAGCCAATGTTATGATACAAATCTATTAAGCTGTCCACCACTTTAATTTCCTCCCGATTATAAATATCCATTTTGTTGAAGACCAAGCAAACAGGGATTCTAAAGCCTTCTGCTGCAATCAGAAACCTATCAATAAAGCCAAGAGAAGTGCGGGGGTCTTTAAGTGTAATAATCAAAAATGCTATATCAATGTTGGCGGCAATCAGATGATTTATTTTGGATAATTTGGTTGACTTTCGGTCAATATAATTTTTCCTTTGTTCTATTTTGCTAATGTATCCTGTATTATCTTTTTCGAGATTAAAATCCACATAATCACCCACAACGACAGGGTTAGTATTTTTGTTTCCGGAAATTCTGAACTGACCTCTCAAGCGACAGTTAACTATCACCCCATCTTGTTTCCTGACTTCGTACCAACTACCGGTAGATTTTGTAACTAACCCCCTCATCATTATATTAATTATCAATCATATTTAACGCTTTGCAATAATACGAAATATCTGAATGTGACTGATTTTTTTCATTTTATTTTGTATTTTTGTCCCACTTAAACAAGCAACTCATTTGAAATGGAAAAAAAAATTCTAAAATTTATACAACTCACGTTTTTTACTTTTATTTCACTTTTATCATATTCTCAGAAAATAACAATTTCGGGAATTATAAAAGATATTGACAATAGTGAAACCATTTTGGGTGCATATGTAATATTGCAGGAACTTGAAAGCAAAGATGAACCTAAAGGTACTGTTTCAAATAATGCCGGGTTTTACTCATTGTCTGTCTCCCCGGGGGAGTATTCTTTGAAAGTGAGCTACTTGGGCTATACTACCATAACGGATACCATTTTGTTGACACAGAATCAAAAAACAAATTTTGAAATGTCACCATTGGTTATTAGGGCAAATGAAGTTGTGGTAACTGCCGAGAAAGAAGATCAGAATGTTACAAGTGTTGATGTTGGAAGAGTGGAAATGAAAGTGGAAGCCATTAAGGCACTGCCGGTATTGTTTGGAGAAGTGGATGTAATAAAAGCTATTCAGTTACTACCCGGGATTCAGTCGGGTGGGGAAGGAAATTCCGGTTTTTATGTCAGGGGAGGAGGGGCCGATCAGAATTTAATTCTGTTGGATGAAGCAACTATCTACAATGCAGGTCATTTGCTGGGCTTTTTCTCAGTCTTTAATGCTGATGCCATCAAAAATGTGGAAGTAATAAAATCAGGGATGCCGGCTTATTATGGCGAACGCCTATCTTCAGTTCTTGATGTGAAACAGAAAGAGGGCAATATGAAAAAATTTGAAGTTGATGGCGGACTTGGCATTATCTTTTCCAGATTAACAGTTCAGGGTCCTATTAAAAAAAATAAATGCTCTTTTATTCTCTCCGGAAGAAGAACCTATATTGACTGGCTAATTCAACCTTTTCTGAAAAAAACATCTCCTCTGAAAGGAACTAATTTTTATTTTTATGACCTAAATGGTAAAATAAATCTGATTATTAACGATAAACACCGCCTGTTTTTGGGAGGATATTTTGGAAAGGATGTGTATGGCTTTAATTCAGAGTCCGGGGGTACTAAAACCGAATTTAATTGGCTTAATGCCATTGGTTCTTTGAGATGGAACTATATTATATCACCACAGCTATTTTTGAATACTTCATTTACTTTCAGCAATTATCAGTTTCAGACCGATATGCTGATGGATGTCTATTCTTTTAAACTTAAGTCAGGCGTACGTGATTATTCTGTGAAATCGGAATTATCCTATTTGCCACCGATTCCACATAAATTCAGAATGGGTGTTCATTATATTTTTCACACTTTTTTCCCAAACAGTTATTCTGTTGAAGCCGGTAATGAAAACAATCTCTCTTTTCCGGAGGCTACACCCTATTACGCACATGAACTGGCTGTGTACGTTCACGATGAATATGAAGTCAACAGATGGCTTACCATGAATATGGGGTTGCGCTTTTCACATTTTGAGCATGTGGGGAGTTTTACACGTTATATTTTCGATAATTTTGGAAATCTTCAAGATTCCATTGTCTATAAACCCGGGGAAAGAATAAGTCAATACAGTGCTCTTGAACCTCGATTTTCAGCCAGATTCCTACTCTCTAAAAACCTTGCATTGAAAGCATCTTATACGCTTAATTACCAATATCTTCATCAAATTTCTATGGCTACTATTTCGCTTCCGACCGATGTTTGGATGCCCTCAACTGATTTGATAAAACCACAGATTGCGCATCAGGTTTCACTTGGATTTTTCTATAATTTCCATAAAAATATTTATGAGTCATACGTGGATTTATATTATAAAAAAATGTATAACTTATCTGAATATAAGGATGGTATTGACTTAACTTCCGTTTCAATGAATCCTGACCAATTGTACACTTTTGGGGAGGGCTATTCTTATGGGGCTGAATTTTTTATTAAAAAGGCAAAAGGAAGATTTAACGGCTTTATAGGTTATACCTTGGCTTTAACAAAAAGAGAGTTTGAAAATCTCAATGACGGAAAACCTTTTTATGCCAAATATGACCGCAGACATGATGTTTCTATCAGTCTTGGATATGAAATTATCAGGAATAAGTTATACGTTTCGGCAGTATGGGTCTATGCAACAGGCAATACCATGACAATTCCTATAGGATTTTACTTTTTTGGAGGGGCTTTTGTAACTGAATATAGTGAGAGAAATGAATTCAGGTTGCCTCCTTATCACAGACTTGACCTTTCTCTGCAATGGACAATCGTTAAAAGGAAAAAATTTGAAACAGGTCTCAACTTTTCTGTTTACAATGTTTATAACCGAAAAAATGCATTCTTTATTTTTTATGAATCTACTTCCAATTTAGATATTGAACACCAACAATATGAACTAACCACTAAGGCTTATCAGATGAGTCTTTTCCCAATTCTTCCTTCTATTACCTGGAATTTTAAATTTTAAATCATGAAAAAAATTGTTTTATTGATATTTATCGGAATGGCGTTTATTCTTAATTCCTGTCAGGAGGAAATTGATATTGAAATTCCGGAATATAAAAATAAGTTAGTGGTTGAAGGCTTTATTGAAAACGATGCTTATCCCATGGTTATCATAACCAAAAGCATTCCCTATTTTTCAACCCTTGACCCATCAGTTCTCTTTAATGAGGTTATCATAAAAGATGCGATTGTGACAGTCACTTCAAGCACGGGAGAGAGCGAACGCCTCTCTTTGGTCTACTCTGAGGATTCTCCCATTTATTTTGCTTATGTCGGAGATTCGTTGAAGGGAGAATGTAACAAACAATATACTTTAAAAATAGAATGGGAAAATAAGATCTATTCAGCCAGTACTTCCATTGTCAATACTTTCGATTTGGACTCAATCTGGTTTTCCACTTCAGCCGAGATATTGGAGGATTCCATGAGTACCATCAGACTGCTTCTTACAGATAATCCAATTACCAAAGATTATTACCGCTTCTTGGTGAAAGTTCACGGAAAGAATCTGACAGACAGATTGTGGGTTTATACCCTGCCATTGGTTTTTGATGATGGGACTTTTAATGGGAATACTTTAAATTATGAACTCTTAAGGGGTACTCCCTCCTCAATTTATGCTTCTACAATGAGCGAAGAAGAATTGGCTGAATATTATCGCCTTACCTACCGCCCCGGAGATACTGTATATGTTAAGTACAGCTTGATGGATTACAACAGTTACCGTTTTTGGTCAACTGCCTCATCTGAAATTACTTTTGGACAAAATCCGTTTATGAGTCCTGCTCCAATATATGGAAATGTGATTTGTAGTTCGGGAGAAGAAGTGCTGGGGTCGTGGTGCGGTTATGCTTCCAAACAGGATACCTTGATATACATTCCCGTAAAATAGTTGTATATTTGCCGTTTAAATAAATAGATAAGTCTTATATAAATAGAAGATTATGATGAAGTTATTAGCCGGGAAAGTTGCCTTTGTTACCGGAGCATCAAGAGGTATTGGGAAAAGTATTGCCCTTGCCTTTGCTCAGGAAGGGGCAGATATTATATTCACTGCTACTAAAGAAAGTGATGCTGTAAAGTCAGTTATACTTGAAATGCAAGCATTGGGTGTTAAAGTGAAATTCTTGCCTTATGACGTTGCTTCTTTGAGTGAAACTGAAATTGCAATTAATAGTGCCCTGAAGGAATTTGGCAAAATTGATATATTGGTAAATAATGCCGGGATTACTAAAGATAACCTTCTGATGCGTATGACAGAAGCTGACTGGGACAATGTTATCAATACCAACCTAAAATCGGTCTTTAATCATTGCAAAGTAATGATTCCCATTATGATGAAACAACGTTCGGGTTCCATTATCAACATCAGTTCCGTAGTAGGCATTAGCGGCAATATGGGCCAAACAAACTATGCCGCTGCTAAAGCAGGAATTATCGGCTTCACCAAAGCAATATCAAAAGAAGTTGGGAGTCGTAACATTCGCTGTAATGCTATTGCTCCCGGATTCATTGAAACTGAAATGACCGATAAACTTCCTGAGGATATAAAAAATAGCTGGACTCAAAAGATTTCTCTCCGCCGAATCGGAAACACGCAGGATGTTGCCAATAGCGCCCTTTACCTTGCTTCAGACCTATCTTCTTATGTTACCGGGCAGGTGCTGGTTTGCGACGGTGGAATGCAGGGATAAAGATTGTGTTATCTTATGAAAAAATTTTTCTTTATAATTGGATTCTTTTTTTGTTCCTTCCTATACGGTCAGGTAGATTTACCTCTTAGAGTCGAATTGGAACTTGCAAAGGATGCCGAAGATTTCCATTGTGCCCCGGTCGGGGAAAACGGTGTTATAGTCTTTTATGAAGGAAATCAGATTAGTTCAGATAGTGCCAATTGGTACTTAATTATGTATGATACTAATTTGAATAAAATTAAAAATTATACTGTTCCGATGCTGGCAAATTTGAGATTTATAAGTAATTATTTTACTGATGAACATCTCTTTATCTTGTTTCAACAATATGGACAGAAAAAAAATCTTCCCAAAACATGTATACTTGATTTTGATGTAAGAGAGAAAAAAATTAGCTCATACGAAATTGACTCTCTTAAGGATTTAAATATTTTTGATTTTAAAGTTGTAGAGAATACTTTTTTGATTTTTTCAAATGAAAGTAACACAAATTATATCTATGTTTACGATTTGGAAAACAAAATCCTCTCTTCTCCGCCATTTACTGACGGGAAAATAACTTCGATAGAATTTTGTGAGATTGACACTTTTCAACATCTTATCTATTGGGGTATCGTTTCAACTACCAATGATAAAATTTCTTCAATCAATCTGTTTATTACTGATTATAAAGGAAATATTATCAGAAAAAATCATTTTCCTTCTTATGGCGGTTATTACTATAATTCTGCAAGAATGGCTCTGGCTGATTCTGCTCATGCAATTATTATAGGAACTTACAACAATGATAAAGATAAATATTCAGGCAATTATCATTCAGGAGTATACACCATTCCCTTTACCGAAAACCGAATGGGAGACCCTCAGTTTTATAATTATTCTGCGATTAAAAACAAAGATTCATTGAATTTGTATAAACTAAAAGATAAAAATCTCAATCTTCAAGTAATTGTTGGTCCCGTTTTTCATAATGACAGCCAATTTGCTTTTGTAACAGAACTCTTTTATCCCGAGTATAACTATAATTCATCCGTAAGTAGTTTTGATTCCTATTATTATGGAAGCACTTACATGCCTGCGTCAACCTCATTTGCCGGGTATCGCTATATTAATGCTTTCATTACTACTTTCGATAAGGATGGAAACTTGTTGTGGGATAATTATTTACCATTTACTAATTTATTGACATTCAGGCTGGCACAAAGAGTCTCTCTCTTTTTTATGAATCAGGATGCAGTGATTTATTATCCCTATAATTCCTACCTTAATTATACTATGGTGAATGGCTATGAAATTAAAGAACCATTGACAACCATTGAGTTGGAAAGTAAAAATAAAAGAGATAAAGTGGATTATAGCAGAAATCCCCGGATTGATAATTGGTATGGAAACTATTTTCTCTTTTCCGGATATCAATTTATTAAAAACAGTTCCCAATCTGCTAAATCCAAGCGGTATGTTTTCTTTATGAATAAGTTACTCTATAAATAAAAATATATAATTCACTTTAATTAATTGAGTTGTAATTATAAATAAATTTCTATTTTTGTGCACCTAAATCAAATATATGCTATTATCTATTGTTATTCCGGTATATAATGAAGAAAAAACGATTCATCTTATTTTAGATAAAGTGTTGGCTGTTAATCTTAACGGAGGGTTTACAAAAGAAATAATTCTGGTAAATGACGGCTCCGGCGATAAGTCAGAAAATGCAATTAATCGTTATATCGCCGAACATCCTCAGGCGGGCATACGCTATTTCTCTCAACCATGCAATATGGGCAAAGGTGCTGCCCTGCATCGTGGTTTTGAGGAAGCTACCGGCGATTATGTTGTGGTTCAGGATGCTGACCTTGAGTATGATCCGGAAGAGTATAACTTGTTATTAAAGCCTGTCCTTTTGGGGGCTGCCGATGTGGTTTATGGTTCCCGTTATCTCGGGGGAAAACCTCACCGAATCCTTTTTTTCTGGCATACTATTGGAAACAAAATGCTCACCCGCTTTTCTAATATGTTTTCCAATCTCAATCTTACCGATATGGAAACCTGTTACAAACTGTTCAGAGCGGATATTATTAAAAGTATCTATTTCAAAGAGAAACGCTTTGGCTTTGAACCCGAAGTTACTGCCAAAATTGCCAGATTCAAAAATATTCGCATTTATGAAGTGGGTATTTCATACTATGGCCGGACTTTTGACGAAGGAAAGAAAATCGGCATGAAAGATGGATTCAGAGCTCTTTTCTGTATTCTTAAATACAATCTTTTTGATTGGAAATATTTGAAATAATCTGATTTTTATAACAATTAAAGCAAGAAAATCATCCTTTTGATTATTATATTTTTTTTGCGTTCCGGCTTGCTTCGCTTTGCCGTCGGGCTTTGCGGTGTTTCCGATTCAATCCCTTTCGTAACGCAATTTTAACGGAATTGGTTCGGGAAAACAATTTCTCGATTAATGCCAGAAATTAGAAACACAAATTTGTTCATCTGACTTGAATAAATTAGTAATTAAGTTTATATTTTAAAACATTATAAATAATTCAAAATTAATATTTTTGCATTATTGTTAAATATATTAATCAAAGATGAAATATAGATTTTTTGTATTTTTTATTTTATTACTTTTTGCAAAAACAATTCAGGCACAACCATTCCACGATCATTTAG
Source organism: Bacteroidota bacterium (assembly GCA_019135895.1). GTDB lineage: Bacteria > Bacteroidota > Bacteroidia > Bacteroidales > WCHB1-69 > JAGVVH01. The sequence continues at coordinate 14,731 of JAGVVH010000499.1, forward strand.
AACCTGAACAGGGTATTCCCAAAATCATGACACTTGGAGATTTTTATTTTAAAGATGTTTATTATAAATATATGGAAATTGATGAACAGAAATCATATAAATCTATTGCGCAATTTTATAGTCCTAATGCACCCCATCATTATCGTTATATTTCTAAGGCTGATGGAGAGAGAGTTAACATAGATTCATTCTATAATTGTTTCGATTATGCTTATGATTTAAAAATGAACGATAAGGGTAATTATATGCTTAAACACTATTCATTCGACGGGGCAAAGGTCTTTACTGACAGTATCTTTATTAATTCCAAATTAGGCAAAGATTTATATGACCTCTTTTATAACGCTGTATCCGCTGCATTTTGCTCTTGGAGTTTAGGTATATTTGATGGAAGTATTTATTATTTCAGCATTATCGATTCAACTGGTCAACTTAAAATAGCCTCGATTGACTCTCCTGAAGAATACGGATACAAAATGATGATGTTAGTTAATACGGCTGAAAGTATTAGTGATTATATTCAAGTTAAAGTAATTGATGATTATGCTCTATCAAAGCAAGTTTTTGAAATTTCGAAAATTATTGCAGAAGACAAACTCAAATATGATTCCCGACGAATAGATTATCCTTTGTGGCTTGAAAAATTTTTCGGCGATAATTGGAGAAAATACGATTCAGCTGCCGTTTTCGCCGTTTCAGATGGACAGATCTATTTTTGTCACTTGATTGATCAGTTTGAAAAACCTGCAGGATATTACCTAAATTACTACTTTGATGATTATGATTACTCATCAACATACAATGATAGTATATTTAGTCTCACTTATACAAAAGGGGATGAATACATTGAATATGATTTTAAGAAAATAGATGAAGATACTTTGCGAATAGATGTTTCCGGCACCAGTGTGGCAGAGAAAGAAAAGAAAAAAATGGGTCGAAATATTTTCTATAAACGCTATATTTTTGGATTATGGTAATAAGGAGTTTCTAAACAATTTCATTAGAAAATGCTTTTGCTTGATGGATTGTAGAGATTGGGAGCGCACAAAATTAAATTCAAATAATAAATATAATTAATCAGTAATAAATGTAAATTTGCAACATGATTTTATTAAAAATAGATTGTGTATACTTTAAGTTATTAGATTTTAAAGTTATATGAGAAATTATCTGTTGATATTATTTTTTTTGATTGTGACGATTAGTGCTTATTCTCAAATTAAAGTGTGCCTTGACACATTACATGTGAGTGGCATAGATGATATGCGCACTCATCGTCCGCCAAAATATTTAAATCCAGGAGCTATTTATTTCAGTTCTACAAGTATTGATTTTAGTGTTTCATTTATTAATGAAGGAGATACTGCCACTAATCTTAATTTTGATGATTGCCAATTTGGTTATGTTTGTTATATTAATAAAAAAAGTAGCTGTCATCCTTTACGATTTTTAGTATACAAACCGTTTACAGAAATAACAGTGCAACCGGGCGATACCGTTGCAGTAAAATTTGACCTACAAAATTTACTCAATCACTTTTTTTATAAAGTATCACCTTTAGATTATCTGTCAGAGATTTGTCCTTCAACACACTTTTATGCTTTTCTTCCAAACCAAGAATTAATTATATCTGATATATACAAATGTCTTAATGCTCAAAGATATTCAAGTAATAATCAACCGATAACTCTCAAAAAGTTCATACAAGAAATAAGAGAAAGAAGAAAAAAAGGGGAAGAGGTAAATTATCATATTAATTTTACGAGGAAAAGTACTACAATTATAAGAATTTTTTATCGCAAGCTGCACAAAAATGCAAAATTATATTCTCAATATCCTATACCGGAAATAAAATATATACCTAATTGGGAAATTTATTATTAGCGTTTTGTATAAAAATATCAAAAAGAGAGCAATTGAAAATCTTCAGAAAAATATGATTGATTTGAAGAAAAAACTAAAGCCTGTTTTTGATGAGTTTAACTGTACTTGGCACATAACAAAAGCTAAAGAGTTATTATATATTTATCTTTATACAATTGCCAAATTCCATAAAAATAAAAGTGACATAAATTTATATCGCTTTTATCGTTAAATAATTGATTTGTTTCTGTCGGGGTGAGAAAACAATAATATTCGTATAAAATGCTGATATGTAGTAATTTATGAAGAAAAAATACTCGTTATTATTTTCTTACTTTATTCTGTCAGATTTTTGGGAAGCGGACATTTGTAGCGACGTAGCCGCAAACCATTTGTAGAGGCTTTTAAGTTAGAAAGTTATTTTGTTGCCCTGTTATGAACTATATATCGGCAATAAATTCTTATTTTTTCACAATTACCTTTCCGCTTTCAATCAACATGGAATTTGATGTTACCGAATAGGTATAAATCCCGTCTGAAACGCTACGTGTATCCCAAACCCATTGTCCCTGAGCCGAAGAGAGAACTTGTGTTTCAATCTGCTTCCCTGATTGTTCATAAATCTTCAGAAGGGCATTGCCTTGTAAAAGATCAAAATCCCATTTAAAGGTTGTGTAGTTT
>JAGVVH010000346.1 GCA_019135895.1 Bacteroidota bacterium
GCCGACCGTTTGTGAAGGGGCTCTTGAAAACTTGTTTCTCAGGCCTTAAACACTCCCCCTGGGTGGGGGATTTTCAAGTGGCCACAAGTGGGGGATTTTGGGTGGCCGCCGGGGACATAGACTGTCGGATAGTTGTGTGTCTATACTGAATAGCGTCTGTTGGGGGTTCGTTCGTTTATACATGATCTCTTTTATCACCACCAACACGATGGCAAGAGTTACTTCTCAGGAATCATTTCTTAAGGGCGTTCCCCCGTGGTTGCCCAAGAACAATTTCAACACCTCTTTCGTTTAAATGCATTCCGTCATAAAAATGAGAACTATTTAGATTGAATGCATATGGGTTAAAACTGCCCGTAAGCGGAATCTTTTTGTTTATAGCGAAATTCTTCAAATATTTCTCAAAATCCAGCACAATTTGATATTTATTATTTGAATTGAAAAAATCGTAAACTAATGGGTGATAGGGCATCAAAACAAACTCTAATTTGATGTTATTAGACAAAATTTCATCAACAAACTTACTAAACAGATAGATGTATTCTTTATCAAAAGTAGAGTATTTCTCCAGTGAATAAATATCACCAGCAATATAGTCTTTGGCTTTATTGTCAATATCCTGAATTGTGACATTACGATATTTAGAATCATAGGATATTGAACCATCGCTTAATTTTGTACCCGAATCATTTACTTTGAGTTTAGTTGGCAAGGGTAAAGTTTGACCTTTATTGAAAATATGTTTCAAAAGCATTCTGCTAGAAGACTGAAAATAAGAAGGTGATAAAAGCTGATAAAATTTGTCAAAAAAGATATTTGGTTTCCCTGCATTATTTTCAGATGAAAAAAAGGATTCGTATTCGGTCGCTACTCCTTTCCAGCGAGTTTGCCCATTATGTCGATTGAATATCCAAGGGTCAATGCCAATTACCATTTTTTGAGGTAAGGCATCTTTCATTTTATAAAGCTGATATATCGCTATCATATCTTCTAATGAAGCGCCTGACACGCCATGATTCATAAAGCTGGTTGTATTGAAGTATTCAGATTTAATCATCATAATTCTACTTGATCCAAGCACAATTGTAGAAGGTATGACTTTATTCAGTTGAATAATTTTGCGCTGCAAATCACGCTCGTCAGTATTGTCCACATTGGTAACGTTGTAACCTTTTACTAAATACGCTGCAATTTTGGCTGTTTTCCCTTCATTGAATATGCCACCTGCGTCGCCAAAATAATTGACAGAACTAACCATGAACAAGATAGAGGCTGCAAATAAAGCACTCTTAACAATTAATTGTTTCAAAGCAATAAACCTAAAATTGAAAATATATGAATTCGTTTTTCCCAAAGACACCAAACAATATTATTCCTAACGTGAGCGCATAATAAATACTCCATCTCATAACAGGGTGCATATTTAAGTTTTCCAACGCATGTTGCTTATTTCTTTGCAACCATTCTACAAGCAGCATGATTAATAACATGGGTAAAATCAGCTTCCCACCTGAACCGCCCGGATAAGTAATCAATGTTTTTGAAAAGATGCTCCCTATGTATGAGAATGCCTGACCAATGCTATCTGCCCTGAAAAATATCCAAGCCAAAGTCGCAAGAGCAAAAGTAATCCCCATCTGAAAAAACTCTTTTATACTCGGCAATATTTTTCCTTGTGCAACAGTGTCTAAATTATTCCTGTTTTTTCCTGTCAGGAGTAATGGGAGAAAATAAAGTGCATTAATGAAACCCCAGAAAATAAAGGTCCAGTTTTCACCGTGCCAGAACCCGCATACTAAAAAGATGATAAAGGTATTTCTGACAACTAGATATTTTGTGCCCCTGTTTCCGCCGAGGGGAATGTATAAATAATCTCTGAACCAACTGGTCAGCGATATATGCCATCTGCGCCAGAATTCAGCAATGTCCCTTGAAAAGTAAGGCACGCTGAAGTTTTGCATTGAATTAAATCCTAACAGACGCGCGGTTCCGATGGCAATATCTGAATATCCTGAAAAGTCGGCATATATCTGAAATGAGAAATAAACAGCGCCCAATACCAAATAACTCGCGGGCAATGTTTCATAGTTTGAAAAAATATTATTCACTTGGATTGCACAGTTGTCGGCAATCACAATTTTTTTGAAAAACCCCCAGAGAATTTGCCGCATACCATCAACGGCTTGTTCGTACTTAAAAGTTCTTTTAGTGTAAAATTGAGGCAGGAGAGTGGTGGCTCTATCAATTGGGCCAGCTAAAAGTTGCGGAAAAAATCCTACAAAAGCGAAAAATGAGATTATGTCTTTTGTCGGTTGCAGCCGATTTCTATAAACATCAATGGTGTAGCTTAAAGCCTTAAACGTAAAAAAACTGATGCCCACGGGTAGAATTATATTAAGCGTGCGCGGTTGTAAATGGATGCCGACTAAGGCAAATGCATTAATGAAATTATCAATGAAAAAATTGAAGTATTTGAAAACACCAAGCAATCCAATGCTTATAATACATGCTATGCCGAGTATTAATCCTCTATTCTTTTGATTTTCATTCGCTAACAAGATTCCGGCAAGATAGTTGATTGCTGTGCAGAAAATAAGTAAAAATAAAAATCTCCAATCCCACCATGCATAGAACAGATAGCTGACGGCCAAAAGAAAGAAATTCTGCGCTTTTAGATTTTGCTGAAAGACAAACCAATACAGCAAGAATACGATTGGTAGAAATATTAGAAATTCAATTGAGTTAAACAGCATTGTTGATGAATTTCTCCAACCATGATGTGAGCCCCCCGTATGATGTCCATAGTGGGTATGTCTCTTAAAAAACACACTAATTGGTATTATGTCAATGTAAAAAAACACCAATAGAGGGTTTATGCTGACCTTCAAATCTTCTATAAATTTTACATGGGAAGACAAATTGAACATGAAAGAATACTTCTTGGCAGGAGAATTCGAGGCCTTAGAAACATCAAGGGATGGACACAGGAAGAGTTGGGCAGGCGCGCTGATTTAAGCTACAAATTCATTGGAGAAATTGAGCGCGGTCAGCAGAATCCTTCTTTGGATACTATCGTTAAAATTGCTGCCGCGATGAAGGTTGAACCCTTGGAATTATTTCGTTTCGAACAGGAGACTGTTGATAAAATAGCCATTGAGAATCGCATTGGTCGGATTCTGAAAACCTTGACTGAAGAAGATATGCGTCGTCTTCTGATGGTGCTGCGCGTGCTGTTTCCTGCGGCTTAGATGCAGCTTATCTCTGGAAAAGTGGACGGCGCCATCGAAAAGCCGAACCGACTAAAATAATCCTTGCCCTCTTTTCTAAAATTTCCTTGACGAAGTAATCGCCGTCATGGAAGTCTTCCGACCCCGGTCGGGAAGATATCCCGGCGGGCGCCGCCGTTCTATTCTTGTACGGATTT
>JAGVVH010000362.1 GCA_019135895.1 Bacteroidota bacterium
CCTTGGAATGTGATTCCCCGGCATAGGATAACCACATCTTCTTGACCTGATCTATATAATACTGAGGTATATCATCGTACTTATCAACTACAGTATGATCAGCGATGATCTGACCTCCTTCCGAGATTGTTTTCAAGGACTTTTCATCACCGTAATATTTCCCCGAGCTATTTGTGGCATAAGCTCTGACATAGTAAGTTCTACCACTTTCCAAACCAATAATGTTACTGGTAAATTGCCCTGATCCGCTCCCATCAGATGTTGCATTATCATCAGTTGTCGGTTTTTTATCACGGCTCCAGCAAACACCTCTTGAAATAATGAAATCTGAGTCTTCATCAATGATTCTCCCTCCACTTTTTGCTGATGATGTGGTTACATCGGTAATGTCAAGGGTTATAACTCTTGGCCCTTTATCATTTTGGCATCCTGTTGTCAGGTTGCCAAATATTAGTGCCAGGCTAATTAATCGACTTATGTTATTCATTATCACAGAATTTCACGGTAAATAATTGGGCGTATTTTTATGAATAGGTTGCTCCCTCAAAGATAAGGTTTTTATTTCCCAGTAAGGGGTATTTCAGTCTCGTGAACTCCTGCATGGACAAATTTATCATACAACGTCTGCGCTGTGCTATTGGAATACCTTTCCAGTTCCCTGGCAAATAGTCTGTACAGGTTATTGGCCAGTATTGACATGGTCAGGTCAAAATCGACTTTAATCACCATGGATGAAGAAACCAAGTTAAGATGAAAGAAATCAATCTGCTCTGAGATTGTTTTTTCGATCATCCAGCGACGGGCATATTTTCGGATAATCTGCTCGACAGGCAGATCTGTATCGTTGGTAATGATAATGGCCGGTTTGACTTTCCCGTTGCCGGTAATGGTAATTTGTCGGATATCTTTGTCATAGCCTTTGAGAAAGACCATCTCGTCAAAGACTTTTAATATCCGCTGTTTGTTCCCGGCACATTCCACCCGGATGGTTTTCCGCCCTGAAGCTGAAAGGTTATAAATGCGCTCCAGCAGCAGCTTACCCCTTCGGCGGATGGTAATAAATTTAACCTGGCCCTGATCCAACTTTCTCAGGTTTTCATAATTGGTGAACTTGCTGTCAAAGATTATGTACCTGAGTTTGTTTTCTCTCTTTTTGTCGCCTGCACGGTAAAAGTCAAGGAATTCAAGAACCACGTCACTTTCATCTTTTTGCAGAACATCAGCGCTTCCATAATCGATCAATCCACTATCGGGATCACTGGCCAGAACAGCCAGCATGCCGGAAAGTGCCTTCCCCCGTTTCCCCGACCAGTTGTTTTCCAGATGGCTGTCATCACCCCAGTAGGGTATTGTAGTGAAGTCCAGGTTGGCAGTATCATCGAGCAATCCATGGCGAAGCCACAACTGATGGAGTTTTTTGAGAAAGCTACGATTCATCCGGGTGGTTACACGATCGGAGTAGGAGGTATACCAGGCTGCTTTCGGAAGCACATTCAACCCCGCAAACAAGCCCATCCCACGGTCCATGCACCAGGTATCGTCCGAGGAGTAGCGCCGGCGGTTGGCCAGCTTCAGGGCCAAAAAACACATGATCGAGCAGGTCTTGTCAATGACCGACGTCTGGGGATAATCAGACCGGGCAATAACCGTATCAATTCCATATCGCCGGATATAAGCCAGGAACATCAGTATGCCTGCATTGGAACTCTTAAAGGTTTCAGGGGTAAAACGCAAAGGAATGGATTTCTCAGCTTCCACCTCTACCTTGGCCAACTGCTGCTTTACAAGCTTAGAACGCCTGGGAAGACGGGAGAACCCTTCCGCGGCCAGAATGTTGTAAATGTTCTTCTCGGAAAGCATATGACCCAGACCATCCAGGGCAACTTTAATCTCAGGAACAGAATAATACTTTTTACGCATATCGATAATTATGGCCTTGGCATCGTTGGTATGCACCGAGACTTTCCGGCCCGGAGAGTTTTTAACAAAGAAAATGCTATCCCCGGGATTCATCAGAAGCTTTCTGCGAAAGTCCGAAACCAGGGAGGTAAAAGCACGGTAGGTATAGCCAAAACGCTGAGCTACCTGCTGAGCCGGAACCCCGTCAATGTAATACATCCTGAGTGCTTCGTACTGTTTGTGAGCCACTGAATTGGGCATTTCGAAGAATAATTTAATGTCCATAATACGGTATATTATTGCTGTGATAAATATAATATGATATTACAGAATAACAATGATCGTAACGCATGTATTTATTAACAAATTGTATGATAAGTGTTTAATAAGAATAGAAAAAATAGAGAAATAAACACAATCAGTGTTGATAACCGTAATAAAATACTAATGTACCGTATTGAAAAATCAAGATTAGAATTTAATTTTCATGTATATAATTGAAATTCAATAATTAAAACTCGATTGATAGCGTGCCGGGGAAAGACCGATACGGTTAATTAATGACGTGAAAATCTGTGATGGATTAACTTACAGGCAGATAGGTGAAAAAATCCTGATGTTTCACACTTTCTTTAAAAATACAGGCATCAAGGAAGGCGACAAGATAGCGCTTGTCGGAAGAAATTCCGCCAACTGGTGCAATGTTTACCTTACCACTGTAACCTGCGGCGCCGTAATCGTTCCTATACTTCCGGACTTTAAACCTGACGACCTTATAAATCTCATTAACCATTCAGATGCAACTCTTTTGTTCGTTGATGATAAAATTTATGAAACAATTGATGCAGGTAAAATTCCCCAGGTAAAAGCAATAATTTCTCTTGACAATTTTAATATGATCTCTGCAACGGATGCCGGCATTAAGGAGAAATACCTGTCGATTGAACAAAAATATCCGGAAATTTATCCTGATCTGAAACCTGAAGACGTAAAATTTCCGGGCATTACAAATGACAAACTGGCTGTTATCAGCTATACAGGCGGAACAACAGGCTTTTCAAAAGGTGTAATGTTGACGCATAACAGCCTTGCTGCCAATGTAAGGTTTGCCCAGAACCACATGCCGCTTAAACCGGGCGATCCTGTAGTTTCATTTTTGCCTCTGGCCCATACATACGGATGCGCTTTCGAATTTCTTTTCCCGTTTACAATCGGGTGTCATATTACAATCCTTTCAAAAACTCCATCCCCGCAAATAATTGTCCAGGCATTTAAAGAAATAAAACCCAGACTCATAATCTCAGTGCCACTCGTTATAGAAAAAGTTTTTAAAAGTCAGTTGCTGCCGGTAATCAGCAAACCTAATATGAAACTTCTCCTTGCAATTCCCGGAATTAATAAAATTCTTTATAAAAAAATCAGGGAAAAGCTGTCTGATAGCTTTGGCGGCAGATTTCATGAGATTGTTATCGGCGGCGCTCCATTTAACCCAGAAGCCGAAAGGTTTTTCAGAAAAATCGGGCTGAATTTTTCAGTCGGCTACGGAATGACTGAATGCGGGCCCTTGATAAGCTATACATCCTGGGATACCACAAAGCTGGGTGCATCGGGGAAGCCTGTCGATACTCTCGAAGTGACTATTGATTCATCCGATCCGTTGAAAGAGGTTGGAGAAATACTTGTCAGGGGCGAAAATGTAATGCTCGGATACTATAAGAACGAAAAAGCCACAAGGGAAATAATTGATGACAAGGGCTGGATGCATACAGGCGACCTTGGACTAATGGATAAGGATGACAACATATTCATCAAAGGAAGAAGCAAAAGCATGCTTCTTGGCCCATCAGGTAAGAATATTTTTCCTGACGAGATTGAAGCTGTTATCAATAATATGAATTATATAACAGAATCAGTTGTTATTATGGAGGATAATAAACTTATAGGACTTGTTTACCCCGATTATGAAGCAATAAAAAAGGATAATATTTCAGAAGAACAACTTCAGATAATTCTTGAAGATACAAGAAAGGCTGTCAATGAAAAGATACCTGATTTTATGGCAGTGCACAAATTCAGGATTCACCAGGAAGAGTTTGAGAAAACTCCGAAAAGGAGCATTAAAAGGTTTTTGTATATGAATGTGTGACTTTTAAAGAATCTTCAAGAGATTCATATTTATCCGGTGAAATTAAAAATGATTTTATTCAATTTTAATACTGCAATTAGGATATCAATTATTCATGGGTAAATTATTCCAAATATAAAAACCGTAAACAAATGATATAAATAAATCCATAAACCAGGGAAAAGGGAAACAAGGATTATAGATTGCCTGCAAAGTACAATATTGTTTTGGATGAATACCCGGAAAATCAGATATGAGCTTCAGAGACAATTAATTCTGGATAAATCCCTTGAGTTATTTAGCCGGAAGGGATTTGCTCAAACCTCTATTGTTGATATTGCAAAAGAGTCTGACATATCAAAAGGTCACTTATACCATTATTTTTCAAGTAAGGATCAACTTTTTGAAGAAATTCTGGTAAGTAGCTTCAACTCCATTTTTAAATATTTTAATGTCAATGATCATAATATTATCACACCAGGAGAATTTGAAGATTTTATTTTAAGAGTTTTCAGATCACTTGAACAAAATTATCTGAACTGGAAGCTGATTTTTCAATTATTTACCCAACCTGAGATGTCCGAAAGGGCTATCGCTTTTATTGAATAAAAGCGAACCGGTAATAAAATTCAGAAACACTATTTCGGCCTTCTTCGAAATGAAGAATAAAATAAATCCAGAGATCAGGACTACTTATTTTGTCTCCATGATATTAGGAATTGCTGTCACTTATCTCCAAAATCCCGCCAGATATCCTCTTAGACAGATAGCTGAAATATTAATCGAAGAATTTATAAAAAATTGAAAGAACTTGTATTCTGCTCATAATGGTTAAAAAATACAGATAAGGGATTATGTGAAGTAGAGGTATGAAAATCACTCTTATAATTGAAATGATCCTGAAAGGGGTATTTACAGGTGTTATAACCGGATTAACCGGCGCATCGGACATTATGGTTGTTGTTCCTCTGGTTAATTTACTTCCGGGATTCTCATTTCATGAAGCTATTGTACAAGCCTGATGATTACGGTAATTTCTTCCTTAGCTATCTGTAGTTTATTTCACACATGGTAATATAGACTTAAGAGCTGGTATATAAACAGTAATAGGATCAGTCGTCGGAGCCCGGACGGGAACAAAATCTGCTATTAACATGTCAGAAATAAGCCTGGGTGGCGGATTTGGAATTTTTATGGCAATTATAGGCATCGTGATATGGAATAGAGGAATAAATAACAAATCATTCGCAAATTCATCGAAAAACCAGATAAAACTTGAAACTAAGACTCAAAAAATATCAACAGCTCTGATTTTAGGTTTCTTTGTGGGCATTATGACTGGAATTTTTGGTTCAGGAGGTGGAGCTATGATACTTCTGATTCTGATTTTCATTTTGGATTTTCCCATTCATCTGGCAATTGGCACTGCATCGCTTCTAATGACAATAACAGCCTGTTCGGGTGCCGTCGGATATGCAATACACGGTAATGTCCAGTCACTTGCAGGATTAATTATTGGCATCAGTGCTGCAATAAGTGGTGTGGTTAGTGCAATATTCGCTAATAAAGTTAATGAGCAGATTCTGTCTAAAGCCGTGGGTGTCGTATTTTTTATACTTGGCATATTT
>JAGVVH010000333.1 GCA_019135895.1 Bacteroidota bacterium
AGCGAAGCGCGCCATGAACAAAGGATTGACTATGAATAGCAGGAGAATATTAAAGCTGTTTCCATTTTATTTTTTTGTGATGATGTTTCTGCTGGCTGTTGGCTGCAGCAGCGGTGGTGGAACAAAATATAAGGCCGGAGAGAACGTAATAGTTAATTCTAAGATCATTGGTGCAGATGGAGGTACGATTCAAGCGGCAAACAGCGGAACGCCTATCGATGGTGTGATAGTTAAATTTCCGGCAGGGGCACTGTCTAAAGATATAAATGTCTTTTTAGGGTATAACGAAGGCGAGTTGGAATCAGAAGATGGAACACAAAATGGATTTGTATTGGTTTTGGATACAGGTGAAGTAACACAATTTGAAGAGCCGATATCCATAACAGTACCTTTTAAAGATACCTCAACTACTCCTGTTCCTTATTATGTTGATTCATTAGGTAAGGTTCACCCAGTTCAACTCGTTTCTATTGACAGAGAAGACGGTACTTTTACATTTGAGACATTTCATGCCTCATCTTACCGATGGAATCTTGTTATCAAAAATAAATATATCTCTGTAGGCACGATACCCACAGGATTCTCACCTGAAAAAAATGGTTTCCAGATAGAAAACGATACCAATGTATATCCTGGTGGCGCATGTCTCGGTCTTGCAGCTTTTTCTGTTTGGTATTTTATAAACCATAAGGAAGGAAATCTGTATGCAAAGTATATAGATAAAATCGATGGTTTAACTCGTCAAGAAATTATTGCAAGCCGTGCGTATACATCTATTGCTTATGGCTGGAAAGATTATTATCAAAATGCTTATAATAAACAATTTAAATCAAGTATGGAGGATGTTGATCATTGGAATGAAATCTGTGATGCAATAAAAGCAACAGGTCAGCCTGTAATACTTCAACTTCGAAGTGATATTCCTTTTACTAATATACAAATAACAGATTTGACACACGCTGTAGTTGCTTATGAGGTTGACACTAATACAGGTAAAATATCAATTTATGATCCAAGCTTTCCAGGGATTTCCAAAAGCATTGTATATGATCAATCTGCACAAGAGTTTAATGTATACCATCTCTGGAATAGGTTTGGCATGATTGCAAAAGCAACAGATATAAGACCTGAGGAGTCTTTTGAGCATATCATTGAGTGTGCGGATAATTATTTTTCAGGAGATCAATATGCAAGAATAACCGTTACTTCACATGAAAGCGGTCAGCAGGTAAGTGATGGAAATGTTACTCTTAGAGGGCAGATTATTAGCGCACAAGTGTTGGTAAATAAATTGTATGTGTATGTCAACTATAAAGAAGGGATGATGCCATATGAAGCAAGTGTTGGAGACGATGGATATTTCATTTTGCCCATACAATTAGTGCGTGGGTACAATAAATTAACATTTGAGATTTATGGGAAAACAAAGGAAAGCGGGAAACAATACCTCAACTTTGTAATGGAACCCCAAGATGGGTTTGTTATGGAGTTTATGCCAGTTGTTACCCATGCAATGAGCGGTACAATCCATGTTGGGAATAATTCAGGCCCCGCGCTTTCAGGAGCAACGGTTTCCATTGCCGGTTTGTCTACGACGACAAATAGCGCCGGAACATTCACGATTATCGGTATTCCGGCAGGCACGTACGCATTTTCCGTTTCCAAACTAGGTTATGATACTTACACTAATCCAGCCTATTATATTGGGTCCGAGCAGACAAGACTGAACTTCTACCTTACGCAATCAGATGTTAGTTATTCGATAAGCGGTACAATCCATGCCGGGAGCAATTCTGGCTCAACGCTTTCAGGGGCAACGGTTTCCATTGCCGGTTTATCTACGACGACAAACAGCGCCGGAACATTCACGATTATCGGTATTCCAGCAGGCACGTACGCATTTTCCGTTTCCAAGCCAGGTTACGATACTTACACCAATCCAGCATATTATGTTGGGGCCGATCAGTCAGGGCTAAACTTCTACCTTGCAATCATTAACGTTGATCCACTTAACGCTTGGCATTTACGAAGTAGCTTGTCGAGTACCCTGAAATCCGTAGTATATGGCAATAATGCCTTTGTTGCGGTTGGAGGAAGTAATGTGGCTAATTCTCTTGATGGTGTATCATGGAGTAGCCAAGTATTTAACGCAAATCTTGCGAGTGTTGCTTATGGGAATGATACGTTTTTCACAGTGGGATTTGGCGGTGTGAGAATTACTTCACCAGATGGCTCTGCTTGGACGATTCAGGAAACTCCATCAGTTCTTAATCCACATTACACAACCATAGGATATGGGAATGGAACCTTCGTAATGTACGCTGGCGGATTATATGAAGGTATTTATACTTCTACTGATGGAATTACAGGTACAGGGGTTACAGTAAGCACTTCATCATCACTTAGTGGAGTTTGCTATGGCAACAACATCTTTGTATTTGTGGGTGGCAATGGTACAGTGCTTACATCGTCTAACGGGAGTACGTGGACGACTAGAGATACTGGAGTAGATGCTGAACTCCAAAGTATTGCTTATGGTAACGGCACTTTTGTAGCTGTGGGATATTATGGGCTAGTACAAACTTACGGTATAGTTTTAACTTCACCTGATGGAATTATTTGGACGCCAAGGAATATGGGTAATATTCATAATCTTTATGGTATTGCATATGGCAATGGCACTTTCGTTGCAGTTGGTCTTGATGGATTAATATTATCGTCACCGGATGGAATTACCTGGACTCAAAAGAATTCAGGAGTGATAGGGGATCTTTTTGGAATTACATTTGCTAACAATAAATTTGTTACGGTGGGTGAAAATGGAATAATTTTGCAATCGGATTAAAGTTAAAATGAGCATTTTTAACTTTATGTTTGTGAAAAAGAAGATAATAAAGTGAGCTGGTCTGGCAAAATCGGACAGTGACATAAGTGGAAAAAACTGCTCTATAATGTAAAAAGAAGAAAGAGGAGGGAACATTATATGAGCAAACGACCGAGACGGAATCATGCCCCGGCATTCAAGGCCAAAGTAGCCTTGGAAGCATTAAAAGGAGACCAGACCATCACAGAACTATCCCAGCGATTCCAAGTCCACCCCAACCAGATTACGGAGTGGAAAAAGCAGTTATTGGAACATGCGGCAGAGGTATTCAACAAAGGCAAGACAGTGGAACTTTCCCCCAATGTCAAAGATCTTCATGCCAAGATCGGTCAGCTGTCGATGGAGAACGATTTTTTATCAAACGCGCTCGGTCGCATAGACGGTGCGAGCGCCAAGAAATGATCGATAAAGAGGACAAATTGCCTGTCACGCGGCAATGCGAGATTTTAGATTTAAACCGATCCGGGATTTACTACAAGCCGGTTCCATTAAGTGACACCGACAGAGAACTGATGCGCCAGATCGACGAGAT
>JAGVVH010000484.1 GCA_019135895.1 Bacteroidota bacterium
CAGGTCTGCGGCTTCGTCGGCACAGTTCTCGCCACTACGTAGGCGGGCGGCTATTTCCTCAAGTGCTGCAATGTCCATTCGTTTCTCCAGTCCACATAACACAGCGGTCGATTCCGCGCTTCGCGCTGGACCTTCGGCAACTGGCGTTGCCTCGGCCCATCACCTAAGCGTTGGGCAAGTTTTTACGCATCTCGATAATTGCCTTCGCCAGTTCAACCTCGTGCGGAAGCGCTCGGCGCAATGTCACCCACTGCCCGTGGTTGTCGTAGAAAATCCAGCCGTGCTGCTGGTGCTCCGGGTTGAACTTCATAGCAAACTTGCCTCCACTTGAGCCAACCATCGGCAGCATGTCGTCCAGAGGCATAACATTTATGCCAGCATCAGAGCCCATAAATTGTCCTGCCATTTCTCTTTTCCCCATTGTTTTCTTTTTACAAAATATTTATATACATATTTTCGTTGGCTTACAGATTATAACCGTACTCACCCTTTATGTCAGACGTTGGACGTTAGTAATACAATCGCTAGGTCGCAGTCCTTACGGTGCCCTGTGTTGTCTGGTGTTCCGAGAACAGGATCAATGCCGTGCCCCGGTTTAATGCCTTTGCATACAGGGCAGCATGACCATCCAGTGCAGTAGCTATATCGTCCGCTCCATTCCAACTGTCGAAGAATTTCAACTGCCGTTGCTGGTTTCTTCTGCTCAATCTTTTCCACGATCTTTTTTTATTCTTTAATAAATTTAATATAAAAGAATTAATCATTAAATATGGAGTATAAAATAGTTTTAATGCTTTAGTGATTTTTTTAGAGCTTTGTATACTGGGTCTTGTCCATCTTCTGAATTCTTGCATGTACCGCTGCATAAACAGATTTGATTCTTGTATTTTTTCTTATCTTCCTTATTAAAGATGTTATCCCAATTTTCTCGATAGTTATTATTTGGAATTTGTGTTTTAATTGTCATTTAAAATGTCCTTAGAAGAAATTGTATTAATATCTATATATTCTAATATATCATAGTACTCATCAGATATATCTGAACATTTATCACATAGTTCAGTATAAGTATTCGTACCTATATATTTTGTTTTTAATTCTTGCTCTGTTAAAATTGAATTACATGCTTTGCATCTGCCTGCCATGATTTTTCTTTTTCTTTTAAGTAGTCAAATAATTTATTTGGTGGTGTATATTTACTTTTATATGCACACATTCCAGTATTATTATGAATGGAATCTATGTTTCGTTTATTATCATTTCCATCACAATATTGTGATTGATGATTATTGATAGTTCTTATATTATTTAAAAAATAATTTAATGTATTGATTCCTATTATATCAAAATAAACATTTTCTACCGTCTGTCCACAACCCACCAAAGTATTTTCAATATCTTGTAATAGAGAGTTTGTTTTATTAGTTATTGTGTACGATAAACATTTAATTAAATAGGTATAAATATTATTTAATAGTATTTTTTCTGTCCAGATTTTATCTGCAATCAAAATAATATCAAATGGATTTTCTGTTTTTAATATTTCACATTGTTGTAAACCTAATTCTTTTTCTATAGTTTGTAGTCTATCAACTTGTTGTGTAAAATTTTGAAATTCTCTATTATTTTTGAAGTCAATATAATAAATTGAATTTTTATCATCCATATGTGGATTAACATTGTAATTATAATTAAATCCATATATGTTAGTTTTACTAATTTCTGTATGATGTTTATTGATATAAATAACATCATTCATAAAATCTCTACATTTTGCTGGTTTACCTAAAGTTACAAATGTATCATCATTTTCTTTAGCTGCAAAACTAAATAAAATCGCTTTATTTTGAAAGATTTCTGATAGGTGATTTTGTTTATTGGTAAATTTAATTTTATACATTTAGATATTCTTTAAAGTTAGTTGCATATAATAGTGCTGTTTGATTAATTAGTCCTGGTGCTGTGTTAATTTCTAATACATAACATTTGTTTTGTTTCTTGTTATAGATAATATCTACAGCGCCATAAGTAAGACCAATACAACTACAAGCTTGAACTGCCAGTTCTTCCATTCCTTCAGGTTTTGTAATATTTTCACGACAATAGACCCAGCCATTTTTATGGTTTCTTATTTGATTATTTCTATTTTCAAAGCCTACTTTTCTTTTCTTTTGTTGAATATCAATTACTTTCCCATTAAATACATGGACACGATATTCATGTTCTTTCTTAATATATTTTACATATAGTTTACAAGAAAGACCATCATCAAATTGCTCATCTTCTAACTTAAATAATATAATTCCTTCTCCAGAATGTCCAGTTAGAATTGTTCTTCCTACTATTAGTTCATTATTTTCCCACCAAGAAAATGCTGTTTCCCAATCAGTAGTCCATTCAGGATGAGAAATTCCATGTTCTTTAAAAGCTTTAAAAGTTTTTAGTTTATTTCTAGCAATGTTTTTTGCTGTTTCTTGTTCTGGATTACTCCACCAAGCATCATCGCACTTACCCCAGAAAATATTTACATCTGATTGTCTAGGTTTAAATTTTGTTGATGTTTTTCTAACTCGTAACACTCTTCTATCTGAAAGTGTTTTTAATTTTTCTTGTAATTGTTTAGCTCCATTACTAAACATTTTATATGGAGTAATAATAATTCTTTTTTGTTTTTTAACAACAGGCATAATTTATATTCCAATTTTTTACACATTCATCACAAATTAGATTTATTATTGAATCTTCTGAATCGGTTATAATTTGACATTCTTCTACTCTCTTTTTACTTTCTTCTAATGTTTCTGATTGTTTCCATACTTCTCCACACATAGAACAGCATGTTTCTGTACTTTCTAGTAAATTTACTGATACTTTTACGTTGTTTTTTGAAACGGCTTCTATGTCTGGTTTTACATCTTTAATAATGTATGTATATATGTTAGATTTAGTATTATATTTAACTTGTGTAATTTTACCACATAATAAATCATTTGAAAGTAATTCATTAACATCATCGAGATCTTCTTTCTTAAAGTATGATACAACATAATCATTTTCATCATACCAAGAAAGCCCTTCTAAAAGTATAGTGTGTTCTTTATCTTGAATACTTATTGGACAGAATGCAATTGTATCTCCGATTGAAAAATCTGGATATACTTTTTCTTTTTTCTTATTTTTGTTTTGATTATTGCCAAAACTTGAATAATTGTGAGTAACAATCGGATAATTGATGTACGATTGTTTGGTTTTTTTTGATTCAAATTTTCCTAAATTTTCTAATTTTAAAGTATCTAAATTAAATTTAAATAATTTAAAAGTTGGTACTTCTTGGATTTTGTAAGTTTCTGAAATATTTCTATCTATAATCCAATCTAACATCTTTTCTTCTGAAGCAA
>JAGVVH010000190.1 GCA_019135895.1 Bacteroidota bacterium
ATTTGGCAAAAATCAAGCGTATAAAAACAAGACAGAAAACGTATTAAACAATTGCGCTGACCAGTTTATTCACGAACACGATGTTCTATTTAATTGGCGGTAACTATGTTATATATCCACAAAAGGTGAACATATAAAACTAACAGAGAGATGAAAGAGAAAATAAGCCGTAACAAAATCAGCAGTCACTATAAATCCTTTTTTGAACTGGAAAATATGGCATTGGATGAAAATGACAGCTTAATGATTGATTGGGGTGAATCTCTAATCAATGAGCTTGTCAATCAGGAGGTCGAGAAGAGGATAGCCGAGAGGATGCCGAGCGAGGAGGAGTTTACTCTAATGGTTACGGGTCATATTCCGTGGGCAATAAAACCGACACGAAAATCAAAAACACAGTTTGTTAATCCATTTTCAAGCGGCAATGCCTTCGTGCAGGTTATTAGCATCCTGAGTGAAAATATGTATAAAGAACTTCGCTCCCGCCTGACAAACCCCGACAATAACCCAAAATAGAATAGCAATGGAAGTTCAAGTTAAAGACAGAAAAGATGAGATTGAATATTTGCGGATGGCGTTAGCGATCGCAGAAATTGGCGTGTCCTATGAACAGGCTGAACTCATCAACAATGTAGTTAATAAGGTCCGACAACGTAGGGGGAATTTTAATATTCATGACGGAGTAGGATTGCTTTACGCATGGAAGGAGAAGTGGAGAAACTACTACGATAAGATGGCAAACCCCGGAGTAAATGACAGCCAAAAGACGGAAGGAGGTGGGGAATGACAACTGTAGAATGTCCGTGCGGCAAGGCTTGCATGACCTATGAGGTGGTGGGTGAGGATAATTGGTATGGCACGGCGTTAAACACACGGCTGGTAGCCAATAATGACACATGGGGCAAGGACTGCATCTGCAAGGCTTGCGGAGCGATATATGATGGCTTTGACCCCTGTATGGTAACAGTGACGGAAGGAGGTGAAGGATGACCTACATTGAGGCAAAGGTAAAACAGAAGATAGCATACCTGCAAAGGTTATTGAAACTCCGTGTTAACCTGATGCGATACGCTACTGATGTTGATGTGTCATTGAATGATGGGATAGTTGCCGTAAGGTGGAACATGACAAAGCCAGGTGAAGAAACTTTGCCGGATGTCATCACGCATGAAACTATTGAGTTTCCAGTAGCACATCTTGGCAAGCGGATTGAACACTACAAACGGAAGTTCCGGGCGGAGTTTGCAAAAAGAAATGAGAATATCAGAAATAATGTATAACTTTGCATTGATGAATTTTGATGTCAATATATGCTGGCTTGCTTTTTGCAGGTTGAGGTTTGAAAGAAAAATCAAACAAAGTGTATATTACATGATGTTGAATAAAATTTGCTGGAGCTGATGGCATTAAGCATAACAAGAAAACAATGGCTCCTTTTATTCTACATCATGAACATAGATGATTGTCACAGTTTTCTCATGGAACGCCTTCCCATAATGATATGGGAGGAACCCGAATCTGATTTTAATGGCAGCCTTATAGATGACTGCCATGCACATATTTTAATGCAATCTCAATACGCAAGTTGATGAAGGTAGTAATTGTAATGACCTACTATGATAGGTTGGCGTTGCTGAAAAATACACTCGACAGTTTTACTTATACAAAAGCGACAGATTTTGAGGTCGTTATTGTTGATGATGCCAGTCCGTCACCTATTCCAGCGCTTGAATACAAATTTCCTATTCACATTATACGTCTCGCCCGTAAGTTATGCCCGAACACCTCACCGCTTCACAATATGGCATTTTACCATGCACTGTGTCTCGGTGCTGATATTGTTTTGATACAGAACGCAGAATGCTATCATTGGGGCGACGTAATAAGCGAAGCGTTAAAAGTGACAGAAGAAAATTATCTGGCATTTGGTGCCTACTCTCTCGGGAAAGAAGAACAGCCGTGCAACGAGGTCATCAAAGACCGTATCGTGGAGTTCACGGGCGACAGCGGCTGGTACAATCACTCGGTATATCGTCCTCATGGATTTCATTTTTGCACGGCAATAACTATTGCTAACCTGA
Organism: Bacteroidota bacterium; assembly: GCA_019135895.1. Taxonomy (GTDB): domain Bacteria; phylum Bacteroidota; class Bacteroidia; order Bacteroidales; family WCHB1-69; genus JAGVVH01. The sequence goes on from JAGVVH010000190.1 coordinate 2,082, forward strand.
AGAAACTCAATGGTTTTGATGAACGTCTTTATGCCGGGGTCGCCTTTGAGGACAATATGTTCGTTCACCAGATTAAGAACCTCGGACTGAGAATTGATTTCATTGACCGCCCGATGGTGTTTCATCAATGGCATTACAATCAGGGATTATCAAGAGAAGAACTAGTTTTACAAAACCAGAATGTCTGGCTCGAACTTGAAAAAGAAACAGGATATCGCGGTGTCCATACTTTAACCCCTGACTTATGATTTACGACGAAGGAGCAAGTTATGGATGAGATAAAAAACATTTACGTCGCAATGACCAAGCTTTATAACCTGAGTGGCGAAAGAGTAATTACAACTGATGATATTGATGAGGTTTGCAACTCATTTGAAATCTATTCGTTTAAAGAAGAAATAACCGCAATGTGTCAGAAACTGATGATAGTGGGTAATGTGGGAGCAGTGTATTATGGATTCAGTGAACCGGATATTGCTTAACTTTGTATCATGATACGATGTAAAAAGAATAAATGCATTATTTACTCAAGCAGAGGCAAGAAACTGTCAAAGCCTATGAGTAAGAAAGCCGCAAAGAAGCGGTTAAAACAGATAGAGTATTTTAAACATAAGAAATAATGACAGGACGACCAGCGCTATTTAATAGTCCCGAAGAGTTAGAAGAAAAGATAGGTGAATATTTCGACACCGTTAGTAAAATCACGATCTGTGGACTTGCTTACTTTCTCGGATTTGAAAGCAGACAGTCATTTTATGACTATGAAGAAAGACCGGAGTTTTCTTACATTATAAAAAGAGCAAGGCTGAAAATCGAGGGGAATTATGAGGAAATGCTATTTGAAGGTAAGCCCACCGGTGCAATCTTTGCATTAAAGAACATGGGATGGAAGGATAAGACAGAAGCAGACGTTACTATTCGTGATTTACCTCCGATTCCTGCTGTCATTTTAAAGAAGAGATGATAACAATAGAGCAGGAAATATCAGGACCGCAATATTCAATATGCGAATCAACAGCATCAGTTAATTTATTTCTTGCCGGAACCGGATCAGGAAAAACTCATTTAGGTGGAATTATAACCCGACGCATGATAGCTGAATTTCCGAATGTCAGAGGCTTTATTGCGGCTAATACCTATGACCAGTTAAACACAAGTACACTCTTTCGTATCCGTGAATACTGGGCCTCAGTTGGAATAACTGAATGGACAAAGGATAATCCTGCCGGATGTTATGTTTCAGGACATGAACCGCCCGACCATTGGACTAAATGTTTAAGGAACTTTGACCGCTTCACAAATATCATATCGTTTAATAACGGTCATCTGATTTTTACAGGTTCTTTGGATAATGCTATTGCACATAGTGGGAAAGAGTTTGCTTATGCAATTCTTGACGAAACAAAGGATAGTGATGAAGATGATGTAAAAGAGGTTATTATTACACGACTAAGACAACCGGGCATTTATCTGGTAAATGGCGAATTGAAATCTGATGGAGAAATAGCCGAACAATTTAATCCGCTTTATATATTAACTTCTCCGGCTAAGGTTGACTGGATAAATACGTGGTTTTCTCTTGATGACTTTGTGCAGGAAATAGAGAGTAAGATTTATTCCAGAACTGAGTATTTTTATAAGCGGATAGGTAATAAGTTTGTTGTAATATCTTCAACCTATCATAATGTTCACAACGTCGGGGAGAACTACATACAGAATATTCTGGATAATAACACCGCAGAAAGGGGGCGGGCACTGGTTTACGGCAATCCCTTCATGACCCTCGGTGGTGAGTTTTATTCGTCGTTCAATCGTTTGGAGCATGTAAGTAACTGCAAGTATGACCCTGCCCGGCCCGTGCATCTTTCCTTTGACCAAAACAGTGTGCCGTATAACTCATGTTCTATCTGGCAGTTCGAGCAGAAAGATGATGTTTGGTGGTCTTATTGTATTGATGAGATTGCCCTTGAAAACCCCCGCAACTCTACAGAGGAAGTATGTGAAGAGTTCATGATGCGATACCCCGGCCATAAGTCAGGGCTTTATTATTACGGCGACGCATCCGGCAGGGCCCGGTCAACGATGAATAAAGAGTTTAAGCATCACTACCAGATTGTCGAGTTCAAACTAAAGAGGTACCTGGTTAATGGCTCAGACCGCACCACGTTAAAAAATCCTGCAATAGTTAAGCGTCGTGACTTTATAAATCGTATCTTTGAAAACAAATTACCGATACGAATAGTCATTGACGAACATTGTAAGTTAATGATCGCTGATATGATGTATGTGAAACAGGATATAAATGGGGCAAAAGACAAGCACGTTGTCAAGGACAAAGAAACAGGCGACAAGTATCAGAAGTACGGGCATCTGGGTGACGGGATGGAGTACATTATAAGTGAGGTATTCAGCAATTATTTTAATTAATGGCTATGGATAAAGATCAGGGTTTTGTCGAATTAAAGCGGATTATTCAGGACGGTGTAAAGCACCAGGATTATGAACATGTCTGTGACCTTGCGGACAAATACTACAAAATGGTGTCCGGTGACGGGATAACGGATTTGCTTCAGCGGATTGTCGCCCGTGAATCTGATGAAGAGTTTGAACAACGCAAGAAAATAACCAATTCAATAATACCGCCCACGCTTGCGTCAACAAAGTTGCCGTTTCAGAAGGCCGTGCGGAAGAATCCAAAGGTACGCAAGATTGACTGGACCAGCGAGGGCGACACTGAAAAGAAAAAGGGCGAGTTAGAAAATTACATTGAATCGTACTTTGGTGACGCATCACTTGAGAAGTTTTTAGAGTATGCGTTTGTTGACTACAACTACCTCGACCCGAATGCGTTCCTGATTACCGAGTTTGACGAATTTAACCCTCAGAAAGAAAAAGCCAAGCCGTATCCGTTCATAGCGACCTCGAAGCAGGCTATAATGTATGAGTTCAAAAACAACTTATTGGAATACCTTGTCGTTCAGCTTCCGGTTGCTCTTAATGACGAAGAAGGCAAACAGATTGAGGGGTCAAAGTACACAATGTATCTCGGCGAGGATACTATTCAGTTTACCGAGGTTGAAAAACCACAGATAATTCTTATCCCCGGTCGTGACCCCGTTGATTATCCGTCGCATGTTGAAATCGGGGGCAAATATTACTTTGTCGAGTTCTTCCGTCCGAAAGGAAAGAAAATCCCTGCACGGAGGTTTGGTTTTAAGCATGACCCCACAACGCAGGGGCGTACGTTCATATCAACGTTTCATGATGTTATTCCTTACCTGAATAAGACACTGAAAATAGATAGCGAGCTGGACCTTTCAACAGCTATGACAGCTTTTCCGCAGAGGTTCCGTTATGTGTCACCGTGTCCCGACTGCCGGGGGGGTACAATGCCCGACGGGTCAGAATGTAAAAAGTGCGGCGGAACCGGGAAAGAGCCTATCCATGCCTCGACAATGGATGTTGTCACACTTGACCTTCCACGTTCACCGGAAGAAATGTATGACCTCGAAAAGCTGCTTGTTTACAAAGCTCCCCCGATTGAGTTGCTGGAGTTTCAGGATAAATATATACAAGGCTTGCGTGCATCGGTGTTCCTAATGATGTTCAACAAAGAGCTGATGACCCGCAATGAACTTACAAGCACGGCAACTGAGGTAAAAATAACAGAGGACAATGTAAACGACACATTGAATCCCTTTGCTAAGGCTCTGTCAACAATGTGGGAGGTGGTAGTTGAAGATATCGCTACGTTCACGGACTTAGGCAATGGGATTATCTTACAACATCAGTACCCGGAAGATTTCAAGTTCAAAACGCAGGCTGAACTAATGGATGAACTGAAGCGGGCAAAAGAGGCAGGGGCTTCGACTTCAACCATAGCTGCTATTGAAGATGACATCAATGAGATGTTGTATGCCGACCGGCCTGACGAACTAAAGTCTATCCGCATAAAGAGTGCATATAATCCATTCAGAGGGTATTCAGAAGAAACAACAAGGCTATTAATCTCACAGAACCTCACAACGAAATACAACGCTGTTCTGTGGGCTAATCTTGAGAGCATATTCAACGAACTCGAACTTGAATCAGAACCCGATCAGTGGATTTATGATTTAGCTGATGATTTGATTGCAGAAAAGGTCAAGGCCAAAACAGAAGAATATATAGCGGCAATGGCTGAAGAAAAGCCGCCGGAGCCAAAGGTTAATTTCACGGAAGAATGAAATTCAGCGTAGTCATACCTTCGTTTTTGGGTTCATACTCTGGGGCTGCGTCCCGGCGAGATGAAAAGTTAGTCCGTGCTGTGCAGTCTGTATTGGATCAGACATTTCAGGATTTTGAGATTCAGGTTGTGGCTGACGGATGCCAGCAGACGGTCGAGTTGATGAAGCAGTTCACGGATGAGAGAGTGCATGAAACGTTGATTCCGAAGGCTCCACTATGGGATGGCGCACCCCGAAACACAGGTATTGATAAGGCTGAAGGCGAGTTTATCGTTTACCTTGACATTGATGACTGTTGGGGTGAAAACCATTTGCAGATAATCTCTGACGGACTGAAAGACTATGACTGGGTATTCTTCAATGATTATATCTACCGTGACGAATGGATAGAAAGGCACTGTGATATTAACAGGTTAGGGCAGAACGGAACGTCAAATATCTGTCACCGGAAGTCATTGGGTGCACGGTGGGCACACAGGGGCTATGCTCATGACCATCATTTTAATCAGTCACTCATGATGAAGTCACGGAAGTATGCAAAGATATCCACGCCGGAATACTTTGTTTGTCACATACCAGGAATGTACGATTGTTAGTAAATTGATAATATGAAAGTAGCAGCAGTAACCATAACGTTCAACAGGTTAGAGTTAACCAAGAGGACAATAGAGAGCTTTAATTCAAAGACGGGTGTTGACTTTCACCTGTTTGTTGACAACGGGTCCACTGACGGCACACTGGACTGGCTTCAGGATAAGAACCGGATTGAGTTAGGCAAGAACGAAGGCATTGCAAATGCGTTTTATTACGGTGTGATGAACCTATTGGACTACGATTATATCCTGAAGCTGGATAATGATGTTGAGACCGTGACCGATGACCTGATAGGAAAGATGGTACGGTTTATTGAGGGGGCAGGGCCGCACGCTGTATCTCCGCCTGACCTGTTGATTGATCCGCACTTCTACCCGCATATCCTTTCACGAAAGACGGTGAACGGGCTTGTTGTTGAATACACCTCACATACGGGAGGGGCTTTTCAGTTGGCCCCCACGAAATATGTTAAGATGCTATGTGATGACTTTATACATCTGAAGCAGGGCGACTATTCAATAGGGGGCTTTTACCGGACGGTTGGTTGTCCTCCGGCCTACCTGAAAGACTATGCTATGAAACACATAGGGTTAAACCAGTCAACTCCGGGTGACGTTTATATCTTCTGATGAAGTACGACCTTATCATAGTAGCAGCGTCGAAAGACCCGCAGTTGGTGGCGATGACACAACGGGCGATTGATTCGTGTTTAGCGGACGGGGCTGATGTTAATGTTATATTGGTCGAGACGTTCAAGAAAGCACGGTATCGAGGTGTGAATCACATAGTGTTATACGATGAGGAGTTTTGCTATAACCGTTGCTTGAACTACGGCCTGAAACATGCAAAAGGTGATATCCAGATACTCGCCAATAATGATATTATTTTTGCAAAAGGGTGGTCAGAGATAGGTGATGTAATGCGTGCAAATGACATTCTATCGGCCTCTGCATTGAGTGATACTATTCATCACCGGATGATGAAGAAAGGGTACTATGCGTATTCGGGTTATGACATAGGGCTTTATTTTACGGGGTGGTGCATCTTCCAGGACCGCAAGGTGTGGGATAAGATCGGAAGCCTGAGTGAACAATATCAGTTTTGGTATTCAGATGACGCACATGCAGAACAACTACAGCGTGCCGGTATAGCACATTGGCTGATATGTTCATCGGAGGTTTATCATATCACCTCACAGACACTGGCTAAGACAGATAGGAAAACAAGACGCACATATACTTATGCCGCAAACAAAAAGATACATCGGAACAATAGAAAAAATCTATCGCCGCAATTATGAGGACATTGGCATGTTCTTCTGGGTAGAGGGGATAAGGAGTGCAGTACCAGCGGCGACGATTGAGCAGTGTATTTACGCTTTCTTCCGGTTTGTGGGTGTTGAGGATTACAATATTGAGAGTACGATGGCGACATATTCAAAGATGAAAAAAGAGCTGTATGAGGCTGCCAAGAAGAATAGATGACCTGTTAAAACGCAAAGAACAATTTCTGCTGTCGAGTGAAGCAGCGTTAAATACCAAACTCCGGCAGATGCAAAATATTCTTGTGTCAAAGATTACAGAAGAGATCATACCGGAGTTGGATGTTTCCGGCGGGAGGATACGCAACACGCTCAAAAACTACAGGCTGCTCACGTCATTGGATAAGGTTTATACTGACTTTCAGAAAGGGCAGCGGATACCATTTGTGGAAGAAGTGGGAGGCACTACGGCACGGATCACGGCAATGAATCAACAATATTTCAATGTGATGTTAGGTGTTGAGGTTCCCGGTCTATTCCCGAAGGTTGCGAAGGAGGCCGCAGCGAAAATGTACGCAAGGTTAGGACTGGAGGGGAGCAAGATAATTGTCGGAGGGTATTTTGAAACGCTTATCAAAAACGAGGCACTATTATTGGATGTAAAAAAGTTGGCGGCACAGGCCGTCACTGGGCAGTTTCGGATGAAAGACTTTGTTAAAGGGTTGAATACTCTGATTGTTGGAGAAGATGGTAAGCCCGGAGGCATGGAACGACAATTTAACCGATACGCCCACGACCTTTACATGCAATATGACAGTGCTTATTCAACTGCATTGGCTGACGCAACGGGGATGAATTATTTTATTTATCAGGGTGGTACTGTAAAGGATAGCCGTGACTTCTGTGTAGCGAATAACAATAAGGTTTTTAAACGTGAGGATGCTGAAAAGTGGCGGACGTGGACACCTTCGCAGGGTGTTTATCCTGAAGGCTATAAGGTCAAACAGAAAGACCAGTCTGCTGTGCCGTCTTATCTGGACTATCCCGGATATGACCCGCTGACAGACCGGGGCGGGTATAACTGCCGTCACTATATCGGGTGGATAACTGATAGCATTGCACAGAGAATGATGAGAACTTAAATAGAATTGTAATATTATTTTGATATTTCGGATAAAATAGTATATCTTTGACAAAACATTTCAAAATGGCACAAGACAAAATTAAATGTTATGTAAACGGCAAGCCTCAATTGCTCACGCCCGCAGCCTATAAGATGGCAAAAAGGTTTTTCGGTGCAGTAAGCGAAGAAGATGCAAAACTTGCCAAGCCCGTAGAGCTTCAGAGACCATTGATGAAGCCCGTAATCATAAAGCCTCCTATGAAACAACCGGAGGTTGTCACACCGCCTGAAGGTGATCCGATGGCAGAAGTGCCGGAAGCAGTTGAGGAAAAGACGGGCGACCCGTTAGCCGAACTGCCCGATGAGCCGACCGTTGATTCCACAGCTTCGGTTGACGCTCCGAGAGTAAGGAAACCTACTGCTAAAAGAAAGCCTAAGAAATGAAAGAGCTGATTTCAAAGAAAACAGGCAAGGTGATGTTTGTCACGGAAGAGGTTTATGCAAAACTTGTCGAGAGTGGCGATATCGCAAAGTACAGGGTAAGATCAATTACACCTTTAATGACAAAGCCTCCGACAATAATAAAGCCGGAGGACAAGATAAACAAGAGTGCGGAAGAAAAGCCCGCTCGAAAAACCAATAAATAAATGGATGCTTCTGAAAAGAAAATCTTAGAGGGTTTTTTGTCGAAAACCTTAAAAATCGACACTGAGGACATGGCAAGCCTTTATAACGATGCCGGGGAGTTGACGGACTTATCCGTAGCTGAAAGAGTTGACGCTGACAGAGTAAAAAAACTGAAAGCCGAAAACGCCGATCAATACAAGCGGGGCGTAAAAGAAGGCGCACTGAAGATTGAAAGGGCAGTGAAAGAAAAGTATGCCGCTGATTCTGATCTCGAAGGGGTTGAATTAATTGATTTTATCATCACTGATAAGATCACGGAGGCTAAGGGTTCTACCGAGGACATTACTAAACATCCTGAGTTTTTAAAACATCAGCATGAGTGGGAGAAGCAACTGAAGGCAAAAGACAAAGAATTGCAGGCCAAGATCGAAGAAAAGGAGCGGGAGTTCAACAAGAAAGCCGTCCTGTCAAAGATCGAAAAGCGTGCGCTCGATGTGCTTGACCAGATGCGGCCCATCCTGCCTGAAGATGCAAAGAAAGCCCAGCGATGGAAGGACAAGTACCTCGAAGAATTTCGGACGTTTGATTACCAGGAAAAGGACGGTGATTTCATAATGCTTAAAGACGGCGAGCCGGTTAAGGATAGTCACGGACATATGGTCACATTTGATGACTTTGCACGTGACACTGCCGGTGGGTATTTCGACTTTCAGGCTGCCGATGACCGTTCCAGTTCAGGTAATAAAACATCACAGACCAAGCCTCCCGTAAAGCCACCTACATCTGATGATGAACTGTATCAGCGGATGAAGGATGCTAAGACCCCCGAAGAGCGCATAGCTATCAAGGAGTCTTACGAAAAATTTAAACAAAAATGAGCCAAATAGGAAGTATTGATTGCGGGTTTCTCGCAATGTATCAGGGGCGGTTAGATCAGCACATGACCGATCCCATCACTAACATTGACACCATAGCTGATGTCGAAGCTGCAAAGGCACTACTCGAAAACCAGCAGGTGAACTTCACCCCGATAACGGGGAAGAAGAAGCGCACTCTCTCAGTCGAGTGGTTAAGCAAATGCGACATTACCACAACTGACTGCTCTGATGACTGTACGATCACCGGTGAAGATGCCGAACCGATGTGCCAGGAGTATGAAATCGACTGCTTACAGGAAACGTCATTTAAGATGCCTAAGAGGGCATACCGTGAGAGGACTGTCGAGTTTCAGGAAGCCTACATGAGAAATATGCTGCTGCACAAGAAAGCTCTCGATGAGTGGCTTGCACAGTACATCGTCACGGGGCTTGTTGCCAACGCCGGGACTAATGCTTTCACCGGAGGTGTGGGTAATGTTGCCGCCGCAGTGACAAGTATTCCTGCGAATTTCTGGGATGACACGATATGGGGTTATTTAAACCGTGTAGTAAGGGGTAATAAATTTAAGATGCCTTACCTTATCACCGGCGACAACCTGTACCAGTACATCTTCAACCGTCAGCACGAGACAATGACCGACGCTGGCAAGGCCGCCATGTCGAAGGTGGGAACGATTAATAAGATTTACATGGACCCGGAAAACGTTGAGACAATCGCTCCGGGCTACACGTTCCTGATCCATAAGACTGCTGCTGCCTTCGTGAACAAGGCATGGAACCCGCTCGGTCCTGTCAATGCACAGGCCGAGGCCGGTGTTTATGCACTGTGGTCAGAACAGTCTTCAAACATTCCTGGTGTATATTACGATATCATCACTAAGGAAACATGCGAAAGCAATGAGTTCTATCTTGCTACAAAGATACAGCTTCACGGAACCTTCGCCGTCAATCCTTACGGATGCGACGAAAATAACACCGGGATTCTTGCATTTTCGTGTGCAAGCTGACTTTAAAATTTAATGTTTAAATGAAACTGAAAGGATACTCATATATTTGGGTATCCTTTCTTTATAGCTATGGAACAGAAATGTAATTGTGGAAGCCGGAGACCGAAGCCGGTGATCGTCGTAAAACCAAGACCGAGGAGGACAACAAAATGAGCATCTATAACTGCCTGTATAATGTGATAGGATTTGCCCGTGAAGAGTGCCAGTGTGTGGACGACTGGAACGCTGATTATTCCGTCTCGGATAGCGGTCTTTATGTGTCAGAGCTTCAGGGTATGTCACTGCGGATACTTGACAGCCTCGGAGGGTGCGAAGATATTTGGGAGAAGATGACTAATGCCCGAGAGAATGCCATCAATGCGTTTAAACTTGATCTCGTGCAGGCGTTGTCGAAATACAAAGAGCCATCACGGAGAGTGTTTAGCGGCGACATTGGCGGAAGGTATTCGGAGGTGGGTAAAAAAATATCCAGGCTTATCCCTGAGAACAATTACTACGGACTGCGGATGTATTCCGATATTCAAGGCGGGAAGTACATACTTCGTGGGGTTTCCATCTTACTGAACACTACAGAGGCAGTCAACCTTGAAATCTACGATGAATATGACCTGATTCATACCATACCACTGACCTCCGTTGCCGACAGGCCGCACAGAACCGATATAACACCGATTGAGTTCACACTTGACCGGAGTTATTATTTTCTGATTGCACCCGCAGGCAGGGCTTATTCAAACAAGCTAACCTGTAACTGCGGAGGCTACAGATGGTGTTTTAACATTGATGATCCGTGCTATCGGTTCTCTAAAGACGGATGGACAGAGTGGGCTATGGTCGGTGGTACCTACGGAGATGCGATTGATGACCGGGAGAATTGGGGGCTGAATGGCAGGGCGAGTGGTATGATCCTGCACGGCAACTTTACCTGTGATGTATTCGACTTCTTCTGCCGTGAGGATAGCGATTTTGTGAATAATGAAATTGATGCTTCAATGGCCTGGGCTATCCTGTATAAGACGGGTGAGTTTCTTACAACCTATATCATGGGTTCGCCGGAAGTCAGCCGTTATACGCTTTTAGGCATGGAACAGTTGAATGAAAACCGGATTTACTATGCTGAAAGGTATAAGATCATGATTGATTACCTTGCTCAGAATATGGGTGACAACGACTGTATGCGTTGCCGTCCGCCACAGGGAATGAGAATGAGATCGCAAAAGATATGAAGTCAGCAGAAGCCATAAAGCACATGACTGAGATCATAAATTCATCACTGACTGAATTTGGAACGGTTATGTATTCTGTGGCCCAGACTGCAAATACTCTCATAAAACAACGTGTAGTTGAGACGGGAAAGGATGCACAGGGGAATATGTTCCCGCCGTACTCGACAAAGAACATGCTTGTCAACTGCTCGAATAAATACATGAGCGTTGCAGTGTGCAATCAGCTTGCGGGGTCTAAAGAGAAGCGTAAAGATTTAAATTGGGTAACAGTCAAAAAGGGAGAAAAGGCTTCGAGGTTGTTTGAACTTGAAGGAGGCTATAAACAATTCCGTGAGCTTCACGGGCGGCAGACGGCTCACGTTGACTTCACGTGGTCGGGGGAGTTGATGGCGAATATCCAGGTGGTGAGTGACCAGAGCGAACATAAGTCAGGCCATGCAAGGATAAGTACGTTGTCTGACGAAAAGAACCTCATTCTTGCGGGTAATACTGAGCGTAAGGGCGAAATCCTAATGTTGTCGGATTCCGAGGTGAATGAGATAAGCGGGATAATTGAAGATTGGTTAGCAGAAAAGTGGAATGAATAACAAGATCGCAAATATCATTGTTGATTACATTGACGAACTCGAATGGGTTGATAAGATCGCTGGGTTGACGCAGGTCACAAAGGTAAACATTGAAGGCGTTGAGAAACGGTTCCCGGTATCATGTCAGTTATCGTATGCCGACGCTTGCCGGACGGGGTGTTATGATGAATTGATGCCCAACTCGAAATATCGCTCAGTTGTGTTTTTTGAGGATGCTGGGTTTGTGTTCGTGCGACAGGAGGGGAATAAGCTTTACTATGAATCTCGCCTGAGATTGGTTGCATGGTTGAACTATAAACTACTTACTGAGGGAGGGTGCGGATCATCGGGTGATTATATTATATCCATAATCAAAGCACTGCCGACAATGCCGGTGAACATAGGGGATCTTCTGCGGTTCACTACACTGGTCACTTCTCAGGCCGTGCGCACGTCAGATGTGTTCGGTAAGTACACCTTTGACGAAAAGCGGTCGCAGTACCTTATGACCCCGTTTGATTTCTTTGCTCTTGACATACGGACAAATTTCTTTATCATAAACGAATGTATTGAACCGGCACCAGGAGGATGCACAGAATGTTAGCGTTTTGGCAGATAGCAATAATAGCCTATGTGTTCATTCTTCTGACCGAAGAGGGGATGATTTTTGCATGGTGGTACAAACTAATCCGCCGGTTGCCGGATGTTCTGTATAAGCCTCTGGGCGGGTGTCAGGCGTGCTTCAGCGGACAGGTGTCGCTGTGGTATTTTCTGGTTATGAGGTTTGATTCATATAACTTCTTTGAACATTTATTTTTTGTTGCCGCTACGATATTAACAGTGATTATAATTGACAAAATAATAAATTATGGAGCTTAAAACAGTTGACTTTTCTAAGAAAGAATTTGAGTGTGGCGGGCGAAAGTTCTACGTTCAGGATAGTCTTTCGTTCAATCGTTATCGTGAGTTGCAGAGACTGAGCATTGAGTTCGGGTTCTCCCGCACGTTTAGGGATTTATTTAAAGATATTCAGAAAGTTTATGGGCAGATGCAGACAGCACAGAACTATGCGGATGCTGCGGTGACACTTTATAATATTATCGCAGGTGTGGCGATGCTCGAAGAAAAGAACGACCCTGCGCTTACTCTGTGTGCATTGTTCATTAATGAGGCTGATGAAGACATAACTGTTTACAATGAGATAAAGATTAAAGAAAAAATAGACTGCTGGGCGAAGGAGCTTGACGTAACCCCTTTTTTCCATTTGGCGTGCAACTTAGCCGACGGTTGGATGCCAGCCTACAAACTCACTATAAGCAGTATTTTAAAAGAGGACAAGGGAAGGAAAGAAACATCTATAAAGAACTCGTAACGAATGAAAAATACTGGTCAGACTTGTTATATGCGGTTTGCGGCGGCGAACCTTCCGAAATTGAAAAGCTATGCAGGTTTGATGTGTTTGAGTTCTTTGCGTTCCTTTCAAACCACGAAGAACGGGTAAGGATGATGAAGAAAAAAGCTGAAGAAATGAAGCGTAAGAAAAGATGAAGCGGATAGAACTTGAAATAGTAGCGGATAACTCGCAATACATCCAGAGTGCGAAGCAGGTTGAGCAGGCGACCGAATCCATGCACAACAAAGCACAGCAGGGTCAGCGTCGGGAGAAGGGACTGATTGAGGATACTATTGAGGCAATAAAGGATTACGAAGAGAAAAGGAAAAAAGCCTATCGCATTGAAGATGTTGAACGCTACAATAAGAAGTTAGCGGAGGCACGGCAGACACTAAAAGAATATAATGAGGCCGGAGTAAAGCAGGCGGAAGCGACAAAGAAACAGGTTAAGTCATCAGGTGATCTGCTGTCTATTTTCAAAAAAATGATCGCTCCATTGCTTACCGTTACTGCGGCAACAAAGGCGTTTAACGCTATAATGAAAAGCACACAGGCGACAGGCGACCTGCTGAAAAGGGAAATAACGGGGTTAAAGTCTGCCCTCAACGAGTTGTGGCGTTCTATTGCTTCGGGCAACCTTGACCAGTTAGGCCGAAGACTGAGAGAGGCAAAACAGGCCGGAGAAGATTATGCTGCGGGCCTGGACCTTATGGGAGACCGTGAACGTGAGCTGCAAATTAGGGAAAGTGAGCGTGAGATCAGGCTTCAGGAACTTGCAAAGATATACCGCAATACTGCACTTGTAGGAGTGGAGGGTTATAATCAGCGCAAGGCTGCGGCAGAGGAATACATTAAACTTGTCGAGGAACGTGAGGCCGACGCTATGGAATTAGCGCAGTTAAGGCTAAAGACTGAACTTGACCTTGCAAAACAGATATCTGGCCTGACAGAAGAAGAAATAATAAATAACCTCAAACGGGCGCAATATCTTGAAGACAACACAGAGGCCGTTGAGAAATACCGTGACACGCTTGCGAAGCTACGAGCCGAACAGTCAAAAGAGACGTTTGAGTTAACTCCCGAAGGAGGGAGGGTGGCAACCGGATTTGGTGGTGATCCTGAACTGATAAGAAAATATAATGAAGAAATAGCTAATACTTCGCCTGAGATAAAACAACTGTCAGAAGAAATGAAGGGGTGGAATCTGATTGTTGATGAAAACAGGACAAAGATAACCACCGCGTTAGTTGCGGTCAATAAGGCAAGATCAGATGCAGAACGAAGCACTATCAGAGCTAATACAATGATGGAACTTGCTGACAAGGGGCTTGCTGATGCGGAAGATAAAACACAGGCCGAAAGACTAAAGCAACAGGAAGAGTTTATAAAAGCCCTCATGGGATTACAAGATGACTATGAGAAGTCACAGATTGACCAGCTCGAAGGAACTGAAAAGATTGAGGCAGAAAGAGACTATCAGTTACGGCAGATAGGATTACTCCGGGCGCATCTTGAAAGCCTCGGTACTCTCACGGAAGAACACTATCGGATGATTGCTGCGCTCGAAGAAAACGTAAGGAGAGAGGCCCTAAAGAAAGACCTGGATTACCGTCAGGAGATTTATGATGATTTAGTCGAACATGGCAGTAAGGTCCGTGAACTCGAACGTCAGTTACAGGAAGAAGCCCTTGACCTTCTCGAAGATAATGAAGAAGCAAAATTAAGGCTTCAGATTAAATTTGCTGAAGAAGATATTAAGATTTTGGAAGCGAACGCTGATGAGTTTACGGCGGCACAAGTAGCTATCCTTAAACAAAGGATTGAGATATGGAATAAAGAGATTGATGATCTTGAGCCTAAGACTAAATCAATCTGGTCTCTGCTGGGCCTTGACCCCGATAGCGAGGAGGCCGAAGCAATGCGTGAGGCCCTTAATATAATGGCTGATAGCGTTGTTGGTATGCTGGATGATATTTACGCCCGCAGGGTTGAAGATACACAGCGTACCCGTGAGCTTTTAGACGATCAGATAAACATGACGCAGGATGCGTTAGAGGCTGAAATGGAACTCATGAAGGCCGGTTATGCTTCAAACGTAGATGCCAAGCGTAAGGAACTCGAAGAACTCCAGAAGCAGAGAGAGAAGGCACTCAAACAAGAA
>JAGVVH010000148.1 GCA_019135895.1 Bacteroidota bacterium
TACGTTGATTCTACCAAGACAAACTCCTGGCACGATCTACTAGTCAAACTTGCGGCAAGGCATCTTCCGTCAAAATTAAAAAGTGTGCCGAGTGGCATTGCTCTAACAGAATTTTATGATGTTCTTGCGCTTAAATCCGCAAAGACTGTCTCATCAAACTATCTCCAGCAAGAGTTTTGCGATCTCATGTCGACCTGGCGTTATTACGAGCACCATAAATACATCGTGAAATGGGCACAAAAAACCGATGTGCCAATTCTCACTACTAACTTTGATCAAATCCTTTCAAATGCCGGCAGTTGTAAGTTATATCGGACCCGAAAGGGTGGATTTACCGACTATTACCCTTGGGAAAACTATTACGGCAATAAGGAGATCACAGATCCGAGTCATGGATTCGGAATTTGGCATGTCAATGGAATGCTGCGCTATAGTCGCAGCATTCGCCTTGGATTAACTCACTATATGGGTGCAGTAGAACGCGCGAGGGGCTTGTTACATAAAGGAAATGAACGATCACTATTCTCAGGCAAGCACATGCGCGATTGGACTGGCTCGACTTCTTGGCTACACATACTGTTTAATTCTTCCCTCCTGATCTTTGGGTTGGGTCTTGAGGAAAACGAGGTGTTTTTTAGATGGCTTTTGATCGAAAGAGCACACTACTTTATTAAGTTTCCAGACCGACGAAAAAATGCATGGTATGTCCATACCGGCAAACTGAATAACGATGGCAAAAGATACTTTCTGGAAGGCGTAGGAGTGCAACCTATCAGCGTCGCTAGTCACGACAAAATATATGACGCAACAACATGGACCTGATGGCAAACAAACGACTACGAGGGATTCGGTATAAATAAATGGAAGTCACCAGTAAAGATGTATATATAAATATTATACAATGAATTGGAGACTTTGTGAAATATACTAAATTTAAATCGTAATAAGAAAAATTCATGCCCGAAGTTTTGTGGCCAGTATTGTGTTATTTATGTAATTGTATCTGTTTTAACTTTCTGTATTTCTAAGGGTCCTCAAATTTCGCAATTGTTGCAATGCTCTAAGGAGAACCGGTCAGTACAAAAGCGCCCCAATACACAGGATTGGGTTTGTTTTTCATAATGCTCAACTTTGCCTGGCGTAGTGCCTCTGCCTTAGTTTTACCTTGAGACAGAAGTGTGTAAAACTCTTTCATCAGTTCTGTAGTTTCAGTACTCGGTACACTCCATAGGCTCATGACAAGAGACTTTGCTCCGGACAAGATAAAAGCTCTCTTTAATCCAAACACTCCCTCACCTCTTTGAACATCGCCCACACCTGTCTCGCAGGCGGATAGAACGACGAGTTCAGTCCCCTTAAGGGGAAGGCCAAGAATCTTTTCACCGCTGACCATGCCGTCATCTTTTCCTTCTTTGAGGGCACTGTTAACACCGGACAACACTATGCCTGAGCGGAGCATCGGGTTTTCAATGTTATCCAATTGCTCTGTCTCGAAAAAATATCCATGAGTAGCAATGTGAAGAACCTTGGGGGATGTTGAAGGATAGAGCATTTCTTCAATGGCTTGAGAATTCTGATAGTTCCGCACTTTCTGGTTGAATACGTTCTTTAAAATACTGTCTATGGCATTTGCTTCATCTTTAGTTTCGGGAAGACGTGTGAAGCGGAGACCTCTGGCCGAATGGCAAACTTCGCCGCGTACCCTTTCCGTTTTGACTCCCATGCTCTTCTTCACCTTTTCCACATCCTGAAGTCCCATATCGTAGTCGGGATCTGCCATAATCAGCGATGTCCCCCCCGCGAAGTCCGATCCGGAAAAATCCAGCACGTCTCTTCCTGCACTGACATAACTGATCTGATACTTCTCCAAAAGATACTCTCCTGAAGGTGTGACGAGAGCCTCGAAGGGAAGGAGGTTTAATTTGCCATCAGGGCTGATCAAAAGATGTTTTTTCGTGTTCACAAGAGATTCGATGGGTTTTATGATTAAATCATACAGGTATTTTGCCTCTCTATCAAGTTTAAGCCTGTTTGGCAATTTCTGTTCTTTGACCTTGTTGATCTCTTTAAGATACGCACTGATGTGCTGATCAATCTTTTCCGTTGCGCCTAAATCAACAAGGCTTACACTCTCTTTTTCACCAAGCACAAAGAGCAGGTAATGTGGTGTGCCGAATTTTTTATTTTGGAAATCATAGATGGCAGTCTTGGCAAAGTCGATATATACAGCGTCTTGATGAAGTAGCGCGGCAAGATTGGAAGCGGTCACTTTCCTTGCCTCTTTTATCAATTCTGAAAATCTACTTTCTCTAAGTAGTTTTACTTCCAATTCTTTTTTCTTTTTTTCCAATTTCCAAAGTTCTGTCCGATATTCATCTTCTTCCATCCTATTATGTTTAAATAATCGAAGATTCATGATCTCATTTCGTATTTGTTTTAGTAACTTGAAATTCTCTATTATATAAGGCTGATTGGAATGAGCGAAAGTAGTCTCATACCGAGATTGTCTTTCAAGAAATGAACCCTTCCATTGCATCCATCTGTTGAATGTGTCAGTAATTGCTGTTTTGCCCGTGTTCATATACATAATGGTATGTGAAAAGAACGTATCCGGTGTATTCAAATTCATAAAAGAAATCGTTTGCCCTTCTGAATATTCAGAATGTTCAAGAACAATATTTTTCATTTGTTCCATGAACAATTCGCTCCTGAGAAAAGTTTGATGACTCTCTTCATGACGTCCGGTCGTAGCGTAAAGTATCGCCAAGGACCTTAAATTATCCGCTGCAACAATGGGTGCAAAACTTCCTTGTTCATATATTGTTAATATTTTATTCAATAGCAGTTCTGCTTCGTCATAACGACAAGATTTATAATATGATCGTGCCAAGCCTTTGAGGCAATCCAAGACATCTTTATCATATACACCAGGGTAAGGTGCTTCCTTGTTTTTCTTTTGAAGTATTTCCAGAAGCCTCTTGTGCATCGCCTCCGCTTCGGCAAAGCGACCGGTACTATCATAAATAAATGCCAAATTGGCTAGACTGGAAATTAACTTAAGATGGCTTTTCCCCAAGTTCTTTTCACGTATCTCCAGTGAACGATTTAGAAGCGATTCAGCTTCTGCGTATCGGCCTGTGTGAATGTAACAATATGCTAGATCATTGAGAAATAACGCCACGTCAATTTGGTCGCTGTTTTGTGCTTTCTCAGATATTTTCAATATTCTCTCATAAAGCGCAGACCCTTCGGTATAACGATTAAACAATTTATAAAAAGTTGCCAAATTCTCTAGACTAGAAACTAACTCAAGATGGTTTTTCCCCGAGTTCTTTTCACGTATCTCAAGTGAACGCTTCAGAAGCGGTTCAACTTCTGCAAAGCGTCCTGTTTTCACATACAGTTTTATCTGTTTATCAAGAATTTCTACTATATCAGGATGGTCTTTGCCGTGTGTTTTTTCAGATATTTTCAGTGCCTCTTTCAAAACCATTTCCGCGGCTTCAACGGGGTAATGAGAAGTTGGGATTCTACCATGGATTGTTACCCCTTGTTCGGGTCCAGATCTATTTGCTTCTCCACTCAATAAATCTGCCCTTCTAATAAGACATGTCGTCATATCAGGATCATTTATGCAATACATCCTCTCCTTCATTAAACCAATCTTTTTGACAATTGCTTTGGCCTCGTCAATTTTTTTGTCTTTTATAAACTGATCCTTCTGCTCCTCAAGCTTTCTGATCTCAATTTTATAGAGGCACGCCTTATTAGGATTATCCATGCACTGCTTCTCCTGCATTAAACCAATCTTTTTGACTATCGCCCTGGCCTCGTCATATTTTTTATCTTTGTAAAACTGAAAATGTTGATCCCAAAGCTTACTAATCTCAACTTCATTGAGGCACGCCTTATTAGGGTAATCTATGCAAAACTTTTCCTTCATTAAACCAATTTTTTTGACGATTGCCGTGTACTCGTCAACTTTGTGGTTATTCATGAACCGAACAGCCTGCTCCTCAAGTTTCTTAATCTCAATTTCATAATCGAGTTGACTTTTCTGAGCATTCTGACCGACTAACGGCTTAGGCAACATCAAGGCAACAAAAAAAAATAATAAAATGTATTTCTTCATGAGGCATCCGGTTTGCTTTTTCACATGCTTTCCCTTACATGCCCCTTGTAATTACTTTTCAGGTTTTCGAAAATAATTTTTTCATCCTCATTTAAAGTATTTTCATTTTTGTTTTCCCCAAGTATAAGATAGCTCAACCAATAAAGATCAATGTCCTGTGGATAAGCATCGCTTATAAATTGCAGATAACCTGCCTTTTGAATCATTTTATTGGCGGAAGAAGTCGTTTCCCTCTCAATCTTTTTAAGGTCTTCATTTACCAACCCGGTGATGTCCTGATCTAAAAGCCGTATTTTATATTGCCTGTTGTTCTTTATTCCGCTGATATTCCACAGATAGACTTCACCCTGTTTCATCCCTATCTCTTCCGGAGTCAAATTAATAAATTCTTCACTCTTTAGGTCTTTCCTGAAAATTTCCATACCACTACTGTTTTTAAATATAATGTATTTGCCGCCAACACTTTCCCATAAAAAAGTTGTTTTTTGTCCCGGAATTAAAGTAGCATTATTGCCGGGCTGAAAAACAACTCCATCTGAAATATTTCTTGTTGCGCCTATGGATACACTATGACCTGTTTTAACAAACCCCAATATTTCTTTTACACTCAGCACGATACTCTTTTTATCTTTAGGTGGTTCGAATGTAACTAACAATGATGTCTTATCCAACTCTTTCCCGCTCGCATAGGGTGCCCACTTTATTTTAAGCTCCTTAATGTTTTGTTTTTTTGTGATTTTGTCACCGGCATACAACTGTCTTTTTTCGCTGCAGTAATAATCTTCTCCCATGCTGTGCACAAGGCAATCTTTCTGATAACCATTAAGAATAATACCGATGTAATTCTCCGCCGCGGCTGTTGAGAAGACGCACAGCATAAAGAAAAAACAAGACACACATATAAGAATGGCTTTTTTTTCGTAACTTTTATGATTTTTCATTCGCGTTTGCTCCTTTATTATTTAAATACTCTGCTATATGGTCAGCCATTGGATGATTAACAATACCCATCAAAGCAAATATACAATTCAGTAGCACTCCAATGTATAGAAAAATTAACCAGCTGACAAATCCTACGATAGGAATGATAACTACGTAAGAAAGTATCTTTGCCCGAAAGGAGTTAAAATACAGAAATATAAAAGCCGCCATAATTACAATAACTATATCTATCATGATATTTAACCACAGTGGGGGGCGTGAGGGCTGAAGTCCAAAGGATAATGTGTTAATCGCATTTCCTATTATGAACATACCCGCCATATTGCCTACAGGTGTGGAATGTATATCGCCAGCATCAGGACTTGAGTTTCCTATAATGACTATTTTATCCTTAACATTTGCGTGCTTTATGTGGTCCAGTTGATAGACATTATCAAAAAGATTTCCCCCGGGATGGTTTGAAAGGGTATTTTGCGGTACAAGCAAAAAGCGTATACGGTTACGATATATATCATCCTTGTCAGGAGTAATTGTGATAAACTTATCATTACTTATTTGAAAATGATGGTCATTACGGAAACCATCTTTTTTTATTGTTTGCTCAAAATCTTTAATTTCTGCTTCCTTTCCCTTGTCTAACATAGCGGCAAGAAAGGATACATTCCATAGGATAGTATTTCTATCATCTTGAACGATTTCAAAGGGAACCCAGTACCTTACCACCATATCCGCAGCCGTAGCTGAGATATATGCCGAAGCAGCATAGAAATTGGGGTTCTTTTCAATTAGAGCTTGGAAAGTATTTGTCCTTATTTTGCCGTCATAGCTGACGCGCACAGGAAATATGACCTTTGTAGCACTATTTTTATCGGTCATATCCTGTAATATCTTCCTCAGTTCGCCTTCACTCTGAGGGTGACAACAATCATTATCCTCAAGCAATATGTCAAGCGAAATTATTTTTGCGCCACCTTCATAGGCAATTTTAATAATTTCTGCCAGTTTATCTCGTGGTATGAGGTTAGGCCTACCCCATTTTTTGTAGGTTTCGTGATCTATCTCTGCAAAAACGATCTTATCCGATATACCGATATTTCTTTGTGCTGTGAGGTTTTCCATACTCTTGGCGGATTTCTCCGCCTCTTTTTTAATGATAAAATCAAAAGCCTTATTAATATTAGCCTCACCCCAATCTGTGTTTTCAACAAAATGGAAGAAAAGTACAACGGTAATACCGATAAAGACGTTTATAAAAAAATGAATCTTCTTAATCCGGGAGAAATTCTTGACATCTATATAGGATATTAATCTTCGCACTAAAGATTTCCTCGCAATAGGGTTTTATATCATGTGACCCTTGTTTTTTATTCTAACAATAACATAACCTTGAAATCAGAAGGGCAAACTCAACATGAACTAGTTAATAACAAACATTCCCGAATTTGCAAAGGTAAAATTGTTTTTCATAATTCTATGTATTCCCTCTTTACAAAAATAAGTGATGTACTATAATAGCATCAAAATAATCGCAAAAAGTGAAGCTGTTATATTAATTTTAGTCAGAAAGGAAAAAATATTATGGCACTCATCAAATGTCCAGAATGCGGTACCGAAGTTTCAAGTTTCGCCGAGAGATGTCCGAAGTGTTCTTATCCTGTTTCAGGTGGTGGGTCAACGCAAGCGTCTGGTGGTAAAATTCAGACAATCGAACTAACATCCAAATCATTAAAGTTACAACAACTGCTTTGTGCGCTTCTTTGTATAATAAGCATCTTTTTGATGATTTCCGATTGCTCTGGGGAAA
Organism: Bacteroidota bacterium; assembly: GCA_019135895.1. Lineage (GTDB taxonomy): Bacteria > Bacteroidota > Bacteroidia > Bacteroidales > WCHB1-69 > JAGVVH01. The sequence goes on from JAGVVH010000148.1 coordinate 6,879, forward strand.
CACCTAGCTCAGGTTTAGGTGTTTTTTTGTTTTTTATCTCTATTGTCTGGGCAATAATATTAAAATTTAAAACTTGGTGGCATCATAAATGAACCCTTGAGATGTCACAAGAGGTATCTATAAACTTTGGCTTACATCTTATAAACGGTAATCATCAAATTTGGCAGCCAAGAAAAACTACACCTTTGTAGGTAGATCAGATCGGTCAAATTCACAATTTTTGTAAAATATATTTATTGATTACCAATCGAAAGCACAGATGATTTAATAAGTGCTGTAATTGTCTTCAAAATATTGTTTCTTTCTATTGATTAACACAATATAATTCCCTTCCCCAAAGACCTCAACCATCTACCATTATGGAGGTGCCTTATGACAACACAAGAAGACATCATTACGTTTAAACACTATCTTCAAATAAACCATAAACCCAAAACCATAGAGTCTTATAATCTGCTGCTCAACAAGTTTGAAGTTATCTTTGCGCAGAAACCATTGGAAGAGATTACGTCCGATGAAATATTCAACTTCCTGGAAAACCTGACGCATAATCTTTCAAAGTCCACTCGAAGACTTCGGTATGCCCAGTTGAAAGCATTTTATAACTTCATTATTGAGCGACGTTCCTTGAATATGAGAAATCCCTGCAATATGCCATTGCTCAGCAAATCATTTAAAGCGCCGAAGAATACTCCGCACAAGATTCTGGAACGGGAAACAGTCGATGAAATGATCTACAATACCAAAAGACAAAGAGACCGATTGATGCTGGAGCTTCAGGCAAGGTGTGGACTCAGAATCGGTGAACTGCTCAAGATCAAAGCATCTGACATTGCCGAAAGAACCATTACGTTGAGGGAACCCAAATCCGGCAAAGACTCTGAAAAAGCCTATATGCCGGAGAATGTCTCCAGAAAGCTGGAAGAATACATCAAAGAAAAAGCCATTCCCGGAGACGCACGGGTCTTTCCCATTTGCTATTCAACAGCACGATCCATTGTCAGGGGCCTTGGTGCCAAATTGAATATTCATGTAGCCCCTCATGACCTTCGCAGATATTCAGCCACATATGCCAGCAGAAACGGTGTTCCCTTGGAAGTCGTATCGAAAGTTATTTTGAGGCATCAGGATCTGAAAACAACTCAAATATATCTCGGCAAGGTCAGTGACAATGAAGCCATCCGATGGATGGACATCCTGCATGGGAAATAATGTCATTCAACATAACCATTTAAAATGTTGAGGTCTTTTGGGGTGATAAAAAGCATTTATATGACAATATGTATGAGAAAGAATGTAATAGGTGCCTTCCTGAAAAAGAGGGTCATCTAACGTCTGATTTCTTAGACTCTTTTAAATAGTAGTCGTTAATTACTATCTATGACTCTCAAATCATCACGCGTAGCAAAGATTATGGGTTCAATTCTTCATGAATAATTAAAGATTCCCTTGACATACAAAAACAACACATCTATATTTTTAAATAAGTCTCTCATCAAATAAGCCACGATTATGTTCAGTAATTAAGCCGCTAATTTAGGAGGAGATCATGCCCTGCTTAAAATCACTAGAGTTTCTTGAATATTATCTCGCAATTCGGAATGACAATAATTGGAAAGATTTGGTCGACGGCGGTGTAGATAAAGATATTATTCGTATTCCTTTTAATTTAGTTTCTTCACATCTCAATAAAAATAATGATCTGTATTGGCTATCTCAAAACAACTAGGAAATGATTTAGCAATGTAATGTAGGATAGAAATTTAAAAACACAAACAACATATATTACAAAAATATGAAAGGAAACATATCATGCACTCAATTATTAAATCTTACACTACGGATACGGAACAGCATATATACATTGCGCCAAATATTGATAGAACAAGACTTAGGAGCTTCCTCCAGAGAATTAAAGAGGAATCTAATATCCAAATACCAGAATTAAATGTCTTAGTATATTTCGATAATACCGTATTAGGCGGCGGCAAAGAGGGTGCCGCTTTAACCAAAGACAAAATAGTTTACAATGCTTTCGGAAAAGACGCATGGAGTGCGCCTCTTGCTGAAATACGATCTATCGCGATATCGGGCATGCTGAATGTAACCGTTACATTGACCATGGAGAACAACAAAATATTAGAGCTTGTTTTAACTCAGAGCAACAAAGGCGCACGATTGTTTGTAGACATTATCAAGCAATATTTAAATAAGACCAAGGGAAATGAGGATGATGGTGAAGCAATTTATGACGATAGCTGGACAGAACTGATGAAAGCAGTAGGAAAAGGTGAGCTAAACACTGTAGTATCACTGCTTAGTAAAGGCGCTGACGTAGAAGAAAAAGATAATAGTGGTTATACAGCACTTTCATGGGCTGCTTTAGTTGGTCAAGCAAAAATTGCGGAATTGCTTCTTAGCAGAGGCGCAAATATAGAAGTAAAAGATAAAAATGGTTTTACACCCCTTATTATTGCTGCATCACGCGGTAATATATATACTGTAGAATTACTGCTTGAGAAAGGCGCAAATATAGAAGCAAAAAGTAATGTCGGTGTTACGGCTTTGCTGTATGCGAGCCTTAATGGTTTAACAGAAATCGTTGCATTGCTGCTTAAGAAAGGCGCCAACATCGAGGCGAAATTGCAGGACGGATCAAATTCCCTGATGGCTGCTGCGATGGAAGGTCAAACAGAAATTGTTGAATTACTGCTGAATAAGGGTGCAAATATCGAGGCAAAAAGCAATTATGGTTCTACGGCGCTGATATTTGCGTGCCTTGAGGGTCACACAGAAACCGTTGCATTACTGCTTAAGAAAGGCGCCAACATTGGTCAAATAAATACAGATGGTAAAACAGCGTTATCAATCGCGGAGGAAAAAGGATATAGTGCAATAGTTAAATTATTAAAAAGTACGAGTTTAACCTCAACCGTAAATAAAACTGTTATTAATGATGTTCCAAAACAAAAGAAAGTTCATGATAACGTGACTGCCAGAAATAAAGACGGTAAAACCGCACCGATTCGTACCGCAGAAGAAGGTGATACAGATCCACCCTATCCAGGAGAATTCTACATTCTGGGAACTTTGTATGAAGGCCGGTTTACATATATGCCTTTTCCGCAGGTGGTGGGCAAGGGCACAAAATACAAAGCGGAAGATTTGTTACGGAAGTTTACTTCGGAGGAAGTCAGTAAAATAGTCGCCAAGATAGATTCTGAAAAGAAAATACCCTATCTGGTGTTTATCAAAGAGATCCTTGATGCTAAAATGGACCTTCCCGACAAAGCTCCTTACTGGTTTATACCGTTTGTCATTGTGGGGCGGAATAAAGGCACGATGCTCTACTTTAATCAGGATGGTTTCTGGCAAAACAGCGAAACCCCCCAAATTCTAAAACAATGCAGTCCTTCTGGAATGATCGATAGTATTGAAACAATCAAAGGTCATTTCCCCGATTTTATAATGGAATCCTTTGGGGGAAACAATCCTTTACTGACAAGTGACGCAGACACAATTAGCACTATGCGGGTAAATTGCAGTAACGAAGGAGGTATTATCAAGCAAGACATCGCAGAAATGCATGGCAATGGATATGGCTCCCAACTGAAGATCATCGAGGCAATCTGGAATATCTGGAAAGACGTTGTTGAGCAAAGCAGGGGGAAGTCAACCTATATGTACGACCCTGCCATTTTCAAGTTCTTTCATTCCTGGCAGGCAGTAATTGACTGGGCTTATGAGGATAAGGAAGAATTAGCTGGCGAACAAAAGATGGTAAATCAAAAGCAGGAACATATAGATGAAAAGCGCAATCGGACAACGGGAATCGATGTCAATGATAAGAAATCATCTTATAAACTTATTTACGAAACCAATGCCGTGAAATGCAATTATAGCATGCCGTCTTTTATTTTTTCACGTAAACGTCTTGCCGAAATAGGAATAATAGAACCCAGTGGTGATTACGAATGCTACTTTGATCAGGATACAGATCTGAACAGCAAAATCATAGATGCAATGAGAGCAGACATCAGAGAATCGGGGAAAGTTCCTTTTTTCTTTTTTGATGATGGAGACGATGAAAGTGCCTGGCAGGGTGATGTATATCTCGATGATCCTTCGGGCAAAGATAGCTCTCTTAAAGAAATCTATGATTCTTTAGGATATCCGTCCGAGCGCGGGCCTTTCTTTTTTGGAAACAAATTTATCATAAACAGTGATTTTAAAACGTCGGTTATTTTTACTCAAGATGGTTTCATTACATTTGATCCTGGCGGCCAAGAGGGTTGGGTTTTAAATCCATGGGAAGCATTCCAGCGCACTCAACTTGTATCACTTGTGAATTCGCCAGAGCCGAGTATTGATTTTCTACCGGGTCAAGATGGCGTGGAGTTGGTTTTAAGTTCACCAACAGCTGAAGCCGGTCGGCATGCGTTGCACCATGAATCGGTCATTCTTCTGATGATTGAGATAATTGAACAGTTTTGGGAATGCGTTGAGGCAAGTCGTAATTCCGAGACACAGGAAATACCTCACGATAAGTTTCGCTTTATTACCAGTGACAATATTGATGATTATGCAATTGAAATTCTTAATAAATCTGGTATTCACTGCGCAAGAGTGGATGGAAGAAATGAAAAAACAAAAGTCACAAGGAAAAAGCAAAAACAAAAAAAGACGGATGCTGTCAAGCAAGCAAAAGAGAACCTAGACTCTGAATTTCTTAATCACCATACCGAACCTTCGTATCCCGGTCAATTCTACTTTTTAACCGAAAAATATTCATCAAAACCTATTAATATTAAAAACTTTTTGAGATTATCAAGAACAGACAAACTTTTTAGAAGTTTTACCAAGAACGAAGTAGATAACCTGGTTAAAAAAATCAAAACAACAAAAACAATTCCCAAATTAGGCTTTATCAGAGACATTCTTGAAGAAAAATATGAAATTCCGGTAAAGGATGCACCGTTCTGGTTTTTACCTTTTGCTATTCTGGCAGAGAAAATTGGCTGTTTTTTATATATTGACCGTAATGCGATCTATGCAAATTATGAAAAGGCAAGGGTAATTAGTCCTTGTTTTAGTTGGGAAGGTGCAACGGATGTAACTTATGGAAATGGATTTTTAGAATTAGAAGATGGAGATGATGGCAAATTAGAAATATCTATTTCACCTGATCCGGATGCGGAATATTCTGACCCTGAAGCAACGGTATCAACATTGGTTTTAGAAACAGGGGATGGTCCTTTGACTATTAATGAGTTTCATGGAGACGAATTCGGATCACAGTTGCTCATCATAAAAACGATATGGGATCTTTGGAAAATAGTTGTAGATTATAGCCGCGGTTCTAGTATCTGGCCCCAGGATGATAAAGTCCCAAATGGACCGGAATATATTTATTTTGATTCATGGGATGATTTGTTGGCTTGGGCTGAAGCGATAGTTGATGATAAAAGGATTGAACTTTTCAGAGCAGCCTATGAAGGTGATATCGAAAAGGTGAAATCGCTTCTTGAGGCAGGTGTTGATATCGAAGCGAAATCCAATGAAGATCATACGGCACTGTATTATGCTGCCTCTTCAAAAAGCATGAAAACCGTTGAATTGCTGCTTAAAAAAGGGGCTGATATTGAAGCGATAGATGTAGAAACTAAATTCCGGATTGGGTACGCATACTCCAAAGGTGAGGGAGTGCCTGTAAACAAAAAAGAAGCTGTAAAATGGTACAAAAAAGCAGCTGAGCAAGGATATGCAGATGCTCAATATTATCTCGGAAATGCATATTCCAAAGGTGAGGGAGTGCCTGAAGACCCAAAGGAAGCTGTAAAATGGTACAGGAAAGCGGCTGATCAAGGTTATAAATTTGCCCAATTCTTTCTCGGAAGCGCATACTCCGAAGGTGAGGGTGTACCTGTAAACAAAGAAGAAGCTGTAATATGGTATAAAAAATCAGCGATTCAAGGATTTGATATGGCTCAATACGTTCTTGGATGCGCTTATTATGATGGTGACGGAGTCCCGATTGACAAAGAAGAGGGAGCCAAATGGCATAAAAAAGCTGCTGACCAAGGATTTGATGGGTCTCAGTACTATCTTGGGTGGGCATACGAAAATGGAGAGGGCGTGCCTGAAAATCATGAAGAAGCACTAAAATGGTACAAACTGGCAGCAGAACAAGATTACGAAGGCGCCCAGGAAGCCGTTAATAGATTGTCCGGTGAAAAAGCTAGCCAGAGCAAGGATTCTCAACAAGCAGTCGCAGCAGAAGATGATGACGAAAAAGCCCCAAAAGGGAAAAGAATCACATATGAAAGTTTGGATGACTTTTCTCGTGAACAAGGTGCGAAAGATGAGCGAAAGAAGGAAAACCTGCCGATAGCCATGAAAATTCATGATCTTCTTTTTAATGTATTGAAGGCACAAAACAAGAAATTTGAAATCCGGTATGGTGATGGTACTTTCAGCTTTTCGATACCGAAGGACAAAGCCAAGTCTGGCAAACGAACTTTTGCGAGGGTGGGCCTTTTGAGTCTGGCCGATAAATGCGTTTATCTGGATACTCTTTATAGGATTAAGGGCAACGCTATTCCTACGGGCAGTGTTCCATGGAAAAAAAATGACGACTCCCAGTTTGTTTTTAGAATGAAAACCATTGAAGACTTCGAAAAAATGAAAGATTCAATAAAACTGGGAGTGATCGGAAGTTACGATTACTTAGCAAAATAGTGGCAAATTTAATTTAAAATTAAATATGCAAAACACTCAGAAATCTTTTACTAGGTTATCCAATATTTATGAATCTTGCGGAGGTAAAAATCTCAGATGATTTTGTGGAATAAAAAAATAACGGCGAATTCTCACGTGGAATTTCTTCCCCCACTGGAAACGATAAGTGACACGAAGACGATAAGTAAAGTGCGGGATAAACTCGATGCATGGGGACGGGTTGGATTTGGTGTTTTACGTCTTCCCGACTTTGGTTCACGGATAAAAATTAAACGGTTATTATCGGGAAAAGCATTGCTCTGTGAGGTTAATGTCCTAAGAGTCTCCCGCAAGGCTGTTGAAAGAGCAGAGCCATTTTCGGGCGAAGTCCCTTCACAGAGGAGGCCACAAAGTCTCAAGACATTACCGTTTTCGCCCCCGGCAAGATATCAGAACTATTCAGAGCCTGATTCAATCATTCCAGGATCATCTGAAAAAAGCACATGCCGTCATTGCGATGGAAACGGGGTATTAATATGTGGCAAGTGTGGTGGAAACCGGGGTTATGTCTGTTCGTTCTGTGATGGTGCGGGAAAGATTGATGGTTATGAACCCTACGAGAAGCGTAGAGGTGGAAGAATGGTTTTAAAAAAATGTCCCGCTTGCCACGGCGCTAAGGTTGTAATCTGTTCAAAATGTGATGGAAATGGCACGCTTAAATGTCGCCATTGTCAAGGGCTGGGTGGTTTCCGGCACTATGAGGTAATGCAGACGAAATACGATGTAGAGACGCACTTCGAATTATTTTCGCGAATGTCGGATTATCCAGAAGCATTTCTTAACGAGAGGTATAAAGGCAAATTGTTATGGAAAAGTGATCTGTTTGAAAATATGCAAAGAAAACAAGATGGGTGGTGGAATGCCGAAAATCAACTTGGTAAGTACTCACCTGCGCTCGGCTATGTTTACTCAAAACAGCCGGCTACTGAAGATACAAGGAATCTGTTTAATGCCTGGTATAGGTGGGGTGTCAAAATGGAGACTTTTTCATACTATCGTGTTGAATACAATTATGGTGAACGCTCTTATTTTGTATATTTGATCGGAGATGATCTCCACGTCCATGCTAATGTTCTGCCCTCCAGACTAAGCAGACTATTTTCTTTTACCTTCAACAATATTCGAAAACTATTCTCGCGCAATAATGAAGAAGCAAATACGGAAGCATTGATACTGGCAGCGCTATATATGGCATGGGTGGACGGCCAAATTCAAGATGCCGAAAAAGAAAGACTCCGCGACTGGATCGACAAATCAGAGCTCTCACAATCAAAGAAAAACTCTATGGTTAAATATCTACGGAAACCTCTTAGAGATTTCAAGATTACCAAGTACGTACACCAACCCAAAGATACTGAGAAGGTCCTACAAATCGCCTGGCAGTCTGCGCTCGCGGACGGCGTTATTACAGAATCTGAGGATCAAGCATTTTTAAAAATGACGAAGGACTTATCGCTAGATGATAATACTATTGCCAAAATAAAAGAGCTAGCCAAGAAAGAAGTGATGGGAAAGTTCTACAAATCGCATGAGAGTCCACGCTCGCAGACAGAGTTATTAAAGAATTTAAAGCTCAATCATTCTAAAATGCCGAAGGACTTATCTTCCTGATTATTTTTTGCTTCCCCTTTATAGTAACTATTATAGGATTTCTTATAGGTTTCTTCTTGAATTTAACATACCAGGAGACAGTGGAAAGATGAGTGGTTTAAAGAATACATAATGTGAGATTATAATCCATAAAAATTTGATTTTTTAATAGGGTATATCCTCTTTAAAAAATGATCAGTTTCGAATGAACAAACTGTTTTAACTATAAGAAATATCTTGGAGGTTCAAATGAATATTAAATATAAGAAAACCCTGCCGGTCTTGATGATTTTGATAATAGGGGTATCTGCTTTTTTAGGATTTCATCCCATGTTTTCCTTTTTTAAAGATCCCGCTGCCCAAGCTTTCTCATCCGCAATATTTGGAACACTCTTCACTGTTTTATTAATGTTGTTTCTATTAAATAAACAAACTGAAGTTGAAGAGAATAAACAACGTAGCCAAGTGGTCTTTAATGAAAAAGTACAATTATTTAAGTCGATAATTGATTTACTAGAGAAGTGTTCTATGGATGGAAAAATATCGAAAGATGAACTACCAATATTTGAGTTTATTATGATCCGCCTAACCATGATTGCGTCTAATGACACAATAATTGCATTTAAAGAGTTAAATGAAAAGATATTCAAACATCCCATGGAAGATGATGATGAAAAGTCCTTATTAATAGATGTAGAAATAAAAAATAATATTCTTGCTTTTGCTAATAGATGCCGTTTGGAGTTAGAGCTTGGTAGTGTTGAAGATAACATCACATTCAACGAAAAAATACAGCCGCAGATCGGTGATGTTTTAAATAAAATTGAAAAAGCAAGAACTACGGATCGTAGTATTTATAAAGAATGGAATCAGTTTGAAGAAGAACAAAAAAATGCAGATCCGCTAAAAATGAAATATATGCCTTTTGCAAAATCCGTTCATGATTTGATCATTCAAACTCTTAAAGAAGCAAATTTAAAGTACGAGATTAATTATGGTGCGGGTACATTTAGTTTTAATGTTCCGAAAGAATTGGCAAAATCACGATCACGGAGATTTGCTCGATTTGGGCTACTGAAACGTGATAAAACAGGCTCATATCTTGACGGTTTATATAAGGTAAATAGTGAAATCCCCACAGCAGCATATTCATATGAAGAAGATAAATATCAATTTAATATTTATTCTCTGGACGACATTGAAAAAAATAAAAATAGTATACGAAAAGGTGTTGTGCAAAGTTACAAATATTTAACAGAATAAATGATAAATCTAAAATGTTTAGATCTATATTGAGGGATTTGTTTTCGGACACGGGCTTTCCACAGCATTTGTAATGCCCATTAAAGAATAAATCGTCGGTGCGTATAGCCAGAATAGGAGATTTAAGCCAAACATAAAATTACTTTCTTTTTATTGGTTTTTTCCCCACCTTAACCCTGATAGTTTTGGGACCACCAGTCTTTGTCTTAATTTTCCTGTTAAAAGCTTTTCTTATTGTCATAAAATTCTCCTTATAAGTATCCTAACCTTTTAGGACAGGCGACCTACCTTAATTTTTCTACCACAAGTTTAATTAGGATTCAACAGAAATGAGGTTTTCCCGAAAACTGGACCACTTAAAGAGTTAATTTCCCAGTCCTTAAACGTTCTGTTCTTGCGTAATCGCTTGGTGTTCTGTTCTCCAAAGAATATTGAGGATAGAACTCATTATAATCCGTCATCAATGTTTTATTCTTATCACGAGCAAGGATAATAAAATTTAGCAGGTGACCAGAGATATTTTGAAAACTGTATTTCTTAAGGATAAGGGTCGTTGGCAAAAAACTGGATAAGAAAGA
>JAGVVH010000071.1 GCA_019135895.1 Bacteroidota bacterium
CTGGAGCTTTTGACATTACATACAAATTACCATCTTCATCAATCGGCTTATATGCTTTTATAACGTCCTCTGGTGTCAACAATGGAGTCTCTCTATTACCAGCCTCTTTTAATGACTTGCGTTTTTCTTCCTCTGTAACACTCCTTTTTTTTGTCGCTATCTCTTCCGCATATTTAACAGGCTCGAAAACATCGCTTACAAAACGAGTTTCAAACATTTTTAGTAATTCATTTTTTGCGTTTTCACTCTCGTCAATAGATCCATCACGCATAAGCCTATCAAGCTCTATGATTTTAGAATAGTTTTTTTCAACTATTTTTTTCTCTTTATCTCCGAAGTCGATTGGATAAAACATACCTTTTGACATTAATAATCCTCTCCTTCAATCAAGTTTAGTTTGTACGTATTTACGACTTCGTTTCTTGATAAATTTTTTCCATAAACGACTTTGTGTAAAGCTGCAATGTCATCAATGATATAACGGTTATTACTTACGTTTCCACCTTTTACAGTTTTATTTTTTAGGTTTTCAATTGATTTATAAGCCTTATCCTTTCTATCTTTTAACGCACTCTTGTTTTTTTCTAATTTACTTTCAAACGACTTTAATTTATCCAAAGTTTTTGACGCATCATCTTTTTCTAGTGATTGGAAAGTATCTGATAACCCAGAGAATTCTTTAATAAAACTATCGTCATCTTTTAATCTATCTACTATACTTTCGATTTCTTCGTATACAGAATCATCTGTTTTTATTTTGTCATCGTCAATTAAATTAGATTCAAAAGAACCAAATTTTATTTCATAATTTTTCTTCATGTCGTTTGCTCTTTTCTGAAGGGCATTCCTTTTAGCCGCTAGGTTCCTAGCCTCTTGCGATTCTTTAGAGCGTGACTTTATCTGTAGTGTTAAATTATTTATTTGGTCTTCAAGGTCTTGAATGCTTGATTGCAAAGATAAGCGATTGCTCTCTCCTATAGCTTTTCCTGTTTCTCTACTTTCTTTTTCTGCTGCGGTTCTTGCTCTTAGTGACTCTTCTCTATTTAATCGCCCTGCCTTTGCTTCTACAAATTGAGCAGCGATTTCTGGGAATCCGTATCTATTCCCTTCTCTCATAATAGCCTCGTCAGTTAAGCCACTACCATAATTATCAAGGAAGGCTAAAAAATCTTTTTTATTTTTTTCAGTTGCGGCATTTTTTTGTTCCGCTTCTTTATTCCCTTTTAGCTTTAATCCCAATCCGATCAAGCCACCAATAGAGCGGCTTGTATTTCCATAATCACTAGCAAGACCTTCTTCTAAAGGCTTTGTATTTAATTGATTTTGAAATCTGAATAAATTAAAATCAGGCATCTTCTTTCACTCCTTTTTGAGGAATAAACGCACTCGCAAATCCAAGAACATCTCCAAAAATAGAACCTAATGCCGTTGGTGCAGATGCTTCTGAAATACCCAAGTTCGCTAGTGCTTGCTGAATAGATGAATCATTTTGTAATTGAGATAATAGAGCGTTTGTAACACCCTCTTGTGTATCTCTCACTGATGTTTGATAAGCGTTCGCGATGTTCCCTAGATTTGACGTATAAGCCGTATCTTGATTTTGTTCACGATTTACATTTCCGACATCAATGTTCAGCTCGTCTAGTAACTTGTTATAATCAAATGATTTTTCTTTGTTCATTTGTTCTTGTGCATCGCTGTATAGTTCCCTTGCTTTATCTGATGCGACGGCTTGAAGTTGCTGCCCTGCACCACCACTGAATAGCCCACCTTGCCCAGCTAATGTATTTTGTGCGGCTTGTGTCGCTTGATTAATCATATATGATGCGTTGGGGTCTAAGTAATCACTTACTGTTTTATCCCAATCAAAATCACTAACTTTTGAGCTATCTACAGAATAGTCTTTATTACCAGCTTCTTTAATGCTATTAATCCAATCACTTACTGAAGAAGAACCACCTAGCTGATTTTGCAGATTTTGGCCAGTCCCTTTTATTGATTCCAAAATTTGGGCATATGTTTGTCCAGATTGGGCAAGAGTGTCTTGTAGTGTGCTCTGTGCATTATCATACGCCTTTTTTTTACCCTTTACATTAGTAAGGCCTATTGCATCTGTAGCACTTGAAATGATATCACCTAATGCCATTTTATTTCCTCATTGTTTTAAAATTAAGTTCGCTTGAATAAATGCAAGGCCATCTAATGAAACATCTAATGATGTCTGTTCCTTACAAATATAAATTTTATTTGTTCTTTGGTACAAATTAACCCCGTTTATTTTCTGATAAAAATTAAAGTCTAAGGTGTAGTCATATACAGCATTTGGAAGATTAAGTTTTTTAATTGCAGATAAATTAATTAATCCATTTGATTGAAGGAGTCCAACCATCCCATTCTTTATTAGTACCAACGGAAGTAAGTCTTTTGTTTCTGAAGAATATGGATTTATTACGTTGCTTGTTATCATTTATCTACCGCACTCTGTATAATCAATAATAGCTTTAGAAATATTAAATGGGGCTGGGTCAGTCATCGTTACTTTGAACGCAATTCTTTGTGCTCTTCCTAAGTTTCTGAAAATACATCTTGAGTTATACTCTCCGATTCGACCTGCCTTTGCCCACTTTTCTCCAACCCATGTATAACCACCATCTGTACTAATCAAAAGCATTACATTAGGGTTGTACCCATCAGACGTTGACCCATTCATATGCTCGTCGTATTCTTTTTCAATATTCGTTTTTCCAGAACTAATTATTAGTTCTAAAGAATGAATTATCATCTTTTTAAAATTGTTGATTATTATGCCAGTTGTTCTCGAGCGTTCTATCACTTTATCGTTATAATCTGTATATTTATTTTTATCTAGATAAATTAATTTATCTTCATTAAAAGCACCCATTATTATTTTATCTGAATACTTTATAGCGAACGCAGGGAACCAACATTTTTGCTCATTGTTGATGTCTCTTGTCGCTCTTGTATGCCATTCATTTTCATCAAAGTCATAGCAATAAGTTCTATTAGCAGAAGGGAATGATATAACATAAAATGTGTGTTTCCCGTCTACATAACAAAATGAGAATGCATCATCTGTTCTTGAAAAGCTTTCTATTTGCTCTTCTATCCATGCTGAAGAAATCTTTTCAATTCCCTGCCCATCACTTACCCAAATGGCATTAGTCCCTACTGATGATGCACCCAAAAAAATTAATTTGTTATTAATTGAAGAAACGCTATATGGTGCCTTACATCCAATTGAGCTATTTTTTGTAGACGTTATAAAAGGTATGTTGATATTATCTTGCCATCTATACACTTGATAAGAACTATACCCGATCACAAATAAATAATCGTCCATTGCCTTTATTATATCTCGTCATATACTTGTAAAAAGCATAATTGTTATTAATGCCGTTCGGCTTTCCAAGCTCTGAATAATAAAAGTAATCACTGTCTTTGTCGTTACAAATGATTCTGTAATTCAAAGCCGTAATCATTGTAGGCCTTACGCTTATTAGCTCCCCAGCCTTTTTGGGTAACTCCATCACATCGACAGATACTAACGAACTTTCAGTTTCTAAATTAATAGTGTAGATATTAAAAGATGAGCAAATACAAAGATGCGCAGGTACTCCGCTTGTCTCAGCGAAAGAAACAGGCTCACTATTGTCTGCAACATCGCCAATATAATCATAAGAAAAATCATTATATATTCTGTAAACCCTCGCCCCATACACACCATACAGCAAAGGTGTTCCAGCGTTATAGCTTGTCAGCGGGCTTGTTGATGCAATGTATAAGCCTCTGCAAAATCCACCTAGTTGCGATAATATTGTTCTTGAGCCAGTAAGATTTTTTAGTACTTTGTTTGTGTAATGCTCATTAGATTCCAGAGTTTCTGGAAACATATTAAAATTTTCTTCATGAGAAAGAAAATCTAAATCTTTATACTTTGATGATCCACCAGTGAATGAATTAAGAATCTTTTTCATAAAAACAGACCAGCATTAAATTTATCAAACTTGCTTATTGCATATTCGCCAAAGTCATAGTTTTTGAAGTTTGCTTCCTTGATTAATTTTTTTACCTCTTCAAATTCTTTTTTCTTTTCAATATAAAGTAACGAGCTAGGGGATATATCATCATTCACAAGTAAACGTAATTGAACGTCACTTTTTGATATTCTGGTGGTAACGTAAATTCATCGTTCAAATTAAACGCTGGTAAATCTTCTTTTATAACGGCTTCTAAATCATAAGCAACATTTTTTGTATCAAAAAAAAGTTGAATCATTCGAACACCATCGACATCTATATTTCTTTTTATAGAAAATAGTGATGGCATCACACCGCTATTAGAAAGCTCATAAAGAGAAGCAAGCTGTACTTGTCTTATGCGTAGCTTGCTTGAATTACACAATACATACAAAGCAGCAACATCTATTCCGTTACTTACAAAGTAATTTCCATTTATTTTTTGTGGTGTTTCG
>JAGVVH010000291.1 GCA_019135895.1 Bacteroidota bacterium
GGGAATAACAAATTTTATGATTGAAATAAATACTATGACTAATAACAGGCAAGTCCTTATCCCAGATATACTCTGCGGTAGCGAGAGAATTCTTCTACGTGGTAGATGCAGCGCAAGCGATCGTAGAGGCTACGGGAAAATACAACAAATCGGAACCGGTCAACATTGGTGCCGGTTTTGAAATTTCCATCAGGGATTTGGTTGAACTCATTGTGGAATTAACGGACTACCATGGAAAAATTATCTGGAACACCAACCAACCTGATGGGCAACCCAGACGCATGCTAGACACCACGCGAGCCTTCAATGAATTTGGTTTCCGGGCAAAAACTGATTTCCGTGAAGGGCTGAAGAAAACCATTTTCTGGTATGAAACAGAACAAGTTAAAAAAATCAAATAATCATATTTGTTTTACAATCAACAAATGTAAAATGGTGACACCAATGAAGAGTCAAATAACTTAAAGGATCACCTTAAATGAAAAATCGAATTTTAGTAACGGGGGGGGCGGGCTTTTTAGGTTCCCACCTTTGTGATCGTCTCGTACAGGAAGGTCATGATGTAATTTGCCTTGATAACTTCTTCACGGGAAATAAGGGTAATATCAGCCATCTCATCGGAAATCCCAACTTTGAGCTTCTGCGACATGATATTACCATGCCGATCTATTTGGAAGTTGATCAAATCTTTAACCTTGCATGCCCGGCTTCGCCAGTCCACTACCAATACAACCCCATCAAAACAATAAAAACCAGTGTAATGGGGGCTATCAACGCGCTTGGACTTGCAAAGAGGGTCCGTGCAACTATACTTCAAGCCTCAACCTCCGAGGTATATGGCGATCCCGAGATGCATCCACAGAAGGAAGAATACTGGGGGCACGTGAATCCCATCGGCATACGAAGCTGTTACGATGAAGGCAAGCGGGCTGCTGAATGTATTATGATGGATTACCACCGTCAAAACGGCGTCAAGATCAAGATCGTACGTATCTTCAATACCTACGGCCCGAGAATGGCAGAGGAAGATGGGCGTGTGGTGAGCAATTTCATCGTCCAAGCCCTCAGAGGTGAGGATATCACCATCTATGGCGATGGCTCCCAAACCCGGTCGTTCTGCTATGTTGATGACCTCGTTGATGGCATAATTCGCATGATGGCTACCTCCGATGAAATCATCGGTCCGGTGAATCTAGGCAATCCTGGTGAGTTTACCATTCTTCAACTGGCTGAATCGGTCCTCCGACTCACAGATTCCAAATCGAAGATTATTTACAAACCTCTTCCTCAGGACGATCCGACACAACGCCAGCCTGATATCAAGCTCGCAAAAGAGTTGTTGAATTGGGGGCCTGGTATCAACCTCGAAGATGGTCTGCTTAAAACCATCCATTATTTTAAAAACTTGAAGTTAAGGCCTTGACTTGCAAAATGTTGAAAATACAACTCCTCGATGGCTCGCTTTACTGCCCCCTTTTCTGCGAAGCAGAATAGAAGATCGTCCAAACCTTCAAAAAAGTCTGATCAACATTGGCTGGCTCTTTGGTGATAAAATCCTGCGGATGGGCGTTGGCCTCATTGTTGGTGTCTGGGTGGCACGTTATCTGGGGCCGCAACAATTCGGTCTTCTGAATTATGCTGTGGCCTTTGTTGCCTTGTTCACTGCCATTGCCAATCTCGGACTCAATAGCATAGTAGTGCGCGACTTGGTGCAAGACCCATCAACGGCCGAAACCACCATGGGCACATCATTTGTGCTGTCTGTTCTGGGTGGGCTTTGCGCCTTTTGTCTGTCACTTCTAGTCATCAGCTATGCGCGGCCAAACGATGAACTGGCCAAGTTTATCGTGGTGTTGCTGTCCCTGCTGATGGTTTTGAAAGCCACCGATGTTGTGCGATATTGGTTTGAATCCCAGGTCCAATCCAAATATGTTGTATGGATGGAAAACGGCGTCTTCCTCGCAGTTTCCACTGTAAAGATAGTCCTTATCCTTACAAGTGCCTCTCTAATGGCTTTTATATGGACCATATTAGCCGAATCTCTGATTGTGGCAGTGGGGCTAATGGGTGTTTATGCGTGGAGAGGTGGCAAAGTAAGTGCTTGGCATAGCCGATTTGATCGCGCAAAGACACTCCTCAAAGATAGTTGGCCGCTTATCCTTTCCGGATTGGCAATCATGATCTATATACGTATCGATCAAATCATGCTAGGGCAGATGCTGGGCGATGAATCAGTAGGCATATACTCTGCCGCAGTGAGAATCAGCGAGATATGGTATTTTATCCCCATGTCCATTGCTGCTTCGGTCTTTCCATCGGTCATTGAAGCAAAAAAGAATAAGGAAGAATTTTACTATGGGCGATTGCAAAAACTCTTTAATTTGATGTTTATACTGGCATTAGCTGTGGCGTTGCCGATGACGTTCTTGTCGGATTGGATTGTAACACTTCTGTTTGGAACAGCTTATCAGCAGGCGGGTTCCGTTCTTGCTGTGCACATCTGGGCGGGAATCTTCGTTTTTCTGGGGGTTGCCAGTGGAAGTTGGTTTCTTATTGAAGGGCTTCAAAGATATTCTTTTTACAGAACTCTATCAGGGGCCATCGTAAACGTTGGGCTGAACTTAATCCTGATTCCAAAATTTGGAGTTATCGGCTCTGCTTGGGCCACGGTAGTGTCGCAGGCATGTGCAAGCATGTTTTTCAATGCATGCAATAGCAAAACGAGGCTGGTATTTTTAATGCAGTGCAAAAGCTTTTTTGCTATATTTAATTATTTGAGCAAACTACGAGGAATCAAGTGAAACTTGCCGCTGCGAGTTGCAGCGTATTCTGTACGTTTTTTTATAAAATTAAGGAATAGTATGAAAGAGGTATTAAAAAAAATTGCCAGACCCGCAATTCGTTATATAAGATATGAAATATTAAAACGATACATAAATAGTATATTAAAACGCAAGGGAAAAATATTTTTAGAAGTTGGAGCTGGAGACAAAAAAGGAATAAATGGATGGGTTACGATAGATATGACAAGAAATTGCGATATCTACAGGGATTTGACTAAAGGAATTCCTTTCCCGGATGAAAGTATATCGGGAATATATTCGTCGCACTTCCTTGAGCATCTATCATATAATGAAGGGCAAAAGTTTCTTGATGAGTGCTTAAGAGTACTGATGCCAGGAGGACATTTTTCGATTTGCGTGCCCAATGCCAGAATATATATTGAAGCTTAATCGTAGCCTAGATACAAACCAATTTCTCGGTTACAAATCAGCATATAATAATACTGCAAAAATAGACTATGTAAATTACACTGCTTAAATGGATGGCCATCATAAATATATGTTTGATAAGGAAAACATTATACATATTCTTTTATCAAAAGGGTTTAAAAATGTTCATTTAAGAGAATTTGATATCAGTGTTGATCTCAAGGAACGGAATTATGAATTGATTTACGCAGAAGCTGAGAAATAACATTGGAACCTGGCATCAATTTTTTAGTTTAATAGATTTCTGGCAATGATATGCAAAACAGTTTATCAAATACATTTACTTCACCACGACCTTTAAAAACAGCGGTGTTGTTTCTGATATTTAATCGTCCGGATACAACAAAGCAGGTATTTGAGGCAATTCGTCAGGCTAAGCCTCCACGACTATATGTTGCCGCTGATGGGCCAAGGGATTCAAGATCCGGCGAAGACGAAAAAGTTAAGGCAGTCCGCGACTCTGTGATGGACCATATTGACTGGGATTGTGAGTTCAAAACGCTGTTTCGGGAGAAAAACCTGGGGTGTAAATACGCTGTGAGTAGTGGTATAAATTGGTTTTTTGAAAATGAAGAAATGGGAATTGTTCTGGAAGATGATTGCTTCCCTCATCCGTCGTTTTTCAGGTTTTGCGAGGAGTTATTGGAAAGATACCGGGAGGATGAGCGAATCGGAATCATAAGTGGTGATAATTTCCAGTTTGGTAAACGACGGACTCAAGATAGCTATTATTTTTCAAGATATACTCATATTTGGGGTTGGGCATCATGGCGCAGGACCTGGCAGAAATATGATGTTGGAATGAAACTATGGCCAACTATAAAAGAGGGAGGATGGTTATCTGATATTCTACAAAATAAAAAACAGGTTAAATACTGGCAAAACATTTTTGAAGCCGTATATAATAACAAGATAGATACTTGGGATTACCAACTGAATTTTGCCTGTTGGATCAATGCAACCCTGAATATAATGCCAAGCGATAATCTTGTATCAAATATTGGTTTTGGGGTTGATGCATCAAGGACTACCCAAAAAAACAAATTTTCTGAGATGCAAGTAATTGAAATGGGATTCCCACTTGTGCATCCTCAAATTATAATACGCGATGTCCTAGCAGATAACATTACTGAAAAGGGTCAATTTGTATCCCCTTCAATCGCGTCGCGCATCAAAAACAAAATCTGGCGTACACTATTATGAATTGTAAAATATGTGGATCAATAGCAGCCGCTTTTGGCAGTGCTGAGCTACTGCGAAGATATCCCGTTACGTATTATCGATGCCCGGATTGTGGTTTTGTCCAAACAGAAGAACCATACTGGTTGGAAGAAGCGTATTTAAGACCAATAAATATTTCTGATACGGGTATCATGGCTAGAAATATCTATAATGCAACTATTGTAAGCGCCATAATAAAGATTTGTTTTAATCCTGATGGCAAATTTATAGATTATGGCGGTGGCTATGGCATTTTTGTCAGGATGATGAGGGATCGAGGATTTGATTTTTATCGGGATGACAAGTATTGCGACAATCTGTTCGCAAGTGGTTTTGATGTTGCTGATTCAGGTACAAGCCATTTTGAATTGCTTACTGCTTTTGAAGTTTTTGAACACTTTGTTTCACCATCTGCAGAGTTGGAGAAGTTATTGCAGAAATCAGATAGTATTCTATTCACGACGGAAATCATACCTGACAATCCACCACAGCCCGCTGAATGGTGGTATTATGCATTGGATCATGGCCAGCATATTTCTTTTTACACGCGCAATTCACTACAGTGTATGGCCAACAAAAACGGCCTTAATTATTTTAATCGCGGCAATACACATCTCTTTACCCGTGTAAAGTTATCTGCCATACCTTTGAAATTCAAATTGGCAACACATCCCCGTATAGCTAGATTCCTTGATATGTTCTTACGAAAAAAACCTCTCAATATTTCAGACTACAAGCAAATTACTGGCATGAATATAACGGGTGTATAAGATATGACAATTAATGTAGTTTACGACCACCAGATATTCGAATGGCAGCGTTATGGCGGTATTTCACGATACTTCTATGAAATCGCCAGGCGGGTTGCGGCTTCATCGGAGTTTTCAGCCAGTATCATTGCGCCGCTTTATGTGAATGAGTATATAAGGGAAAACAAAAGACTTGTCCGTGGAATTCATGTTCCAATTGAGTGTAGAACCGGACGGATTAATAAATTAATTAATCATTCAGTAGTTCCGCTTGTATTGAAAATGATTAGCCCTAACATCATGCATGAAACTTATTATTCACATAAAACCTCTGCGCCGAAAGGGTGCCCCACCGTAGTCACTGTTCACGATATGATTTATGAGAAGTTTAAAGGTGAGTTTCCGAAAAATGATACAACTTCAGATGCAAAGCGTAATGCTGTCGATCGAGCCGATCTGGTAATTTGTGTCTCTGAAAAGACGAAAAGTGATCTTGTGGAGTTGTTTAGTGTCAATCCTGCTAAAACGACTGTTATTCATCATGGTTACACTTTAACGGCAGGTAAAAATTTTAGAATACCGGTTATGAATACACGCCCTTTTTTGCTGTATGTTGGTATCCGTAATTTTTACAAAAACTTCGATCGGTTGTTGCATGCATATGCCTCCTCGCAGTTACTACATTGTGAGTTTGACCTAGTTGCTTTCGGGGGGGGCGCATTTACAAGAGAAGAATTATACAAATTCAATGAATACGGCATAAAAGCAGGCTCGGTTAAACAGATAGCAGGAAGAGATGAAACACTTTCCGTACTCTATCAGCAGGCAACTGTATTTGTGTATCCTTCACTCTATGAAGGCTTTGGAATCCCACCATTGGAAGCTATGAGTTTTAATTGTCCCGTTGTGTGCAGCAATACAAGTTCAATACCGGAAGTTGTCGGCGATGCCGCACAGTTTTTTGATCCCTATGATGTTGGCGACATGCGAGATGCAATCGAAAAGGTGGTTACCTCAAAAGAAATTAGAGCGGAACTGATAAAGAGGGGCAGGGCAAGGATAAATCTCTTTTCCTGGGATCGCTGTGCGGCCGAGACTATGGAAGTTTACAAGGCGCTGACAGTATAAGGAGCGTTTGAAAGTTATGCGTGAGGTAAACTTAAAGCGGACACTATGCCTTCCACCCAAGTCAGACCGCAAAGGTGACGGTGGCTTGCGGACAAAGGGATATTTAAAAAAATCGCTGCCTGATAAACCTCTGATTACGGTCATTACGGTTGTATTTAATGGAGTTGACAAGCTGGAAGACACAATAAAAAGTGTTATCAGCCAAGCATATGATAATGTTGAGTATATAATAATTGATGGTGGGTCTACGGATGGGACGTTAGATATTATCCGGAAATATGAAGGACAGATTGATTATTGGGTGAGTGAGAAGGATGAAGGCATTTACGATGCAATGAACAAAGCCATTACTCTAGCTTCAGGTGAGTGGATTTACTTTTTGAACTCAGGAGATGCATTTATAGAAGAAAATATATTATCTCACATTAGATCGTACTTGAATCAATCATCATATTCGGTTGTTGCCGGGAAAGTTGCCGTTGTGAGAAATAATAAAATAATTGACGAATTCCCATATCCGATTAAAGGTCTACGATCTGTAAAGTCAATGTTTGAATCGCATTTTTGTCATCAAGCTCTTTTTATAAAAACCAAAGCCTATTTGACGGCTGCTTGTTTTGATAAGAGCTATAAAATATTTAGTGATTTTAATACTGTTTACCGAATTATTGATTGTGAAAAAAGTTACAATAACACAAATATTTGTATTGCAAAGTTTGATAGTCAAGGGCTTTCCAGTAATCCTAAATATTCAGTTTTAATGTACAAAGAAAAAACAAAAATATATAGCAACTTTGGGGAAAACATGAAATATTATAAATATTATTTGGGGCTTGCTAGGGCATTCTTATATAGGATTAAAACTTTTTTTTTCTAATATGATATCATTATTTGAGTATACCAGTTTATTAAATCTGCTTGTTACACTTTTTCTTTCATTTTTATTGATTCTGCTTCTAATAAAGTGTCGTGCTTTATCCAGTTTTATTGATCCTTCAATGATGGCCATCCTGCAAATAACTATGACGGCTGTATTTCTTTCATTGGGAGGATTAATGCCTGTTTACGATTTAATCTGTTTCGTTATTGTTATTGCTTTATTTATGTTGTTTGGGAGATATAGGGATAAAAAGAAACTGATTTCCGAAAAAGATTGGATTTCATTCGGGAATTTTTTGTTACTCGTTTCTTTTGTTTTTAATATTTATCTGCTGATTGACAAAGGGTTTATATTATTTAGTGATGATTTAGCTCTTGCAAAAGTTTCCTTCTATGAAAACTATGGACTATTCAAGAGAATTAACGAAATATCGATACCCATATTAGGATTATCAGGCCTGTATTATATTTTATTTTACAAAAAAAAATTATATGGAAGTGTTATATTGCTTTATGTGAGCTTTCTTATATTCACGGTGGGTAGCAAGGCTGGTTTATTGTACTTTCTTTTTATTTTCGGTGCGTTGATTCATTTCAAAAAAGCCAAATTCGAAGCTGGGGAAATTTTCCTATTATCAATCCCTCTTCTATTTTCAAGCTTGTTTCTTTTTTATCTTATTTATGGAAAAGATTTTCTTACAAATTTTTACATACGTTTTATCTCATATGTTGATGGACCGTTTTATTACTATATAGGGGGGCTTGGTGATAAAATAACTTACGGATTAGATTATGTGTTAAATCTTATTTTAGTAAATTTAAGAATATTAAATACAAAACCATATACCGGTATTGGACAAGTTATTAATTATCTCTATAGTGGATATGAAAGTGAGCTATATGGTCCCAATCCCCAAATCTTTGTCGAAGCGACTGTTATGCTAGGAGAAGTAAGATTCTTATACTATATATATGTATTCTTAATTTTTATATTCTGTCGCTACTGGTGCGCGACTCCATTTTCTTTTTTAATAGGTGCATTATTTTTTAATGCCTTACTTATTGATATGCCTTACGCAGTTTCTAATATCATCAATATCTTAATGGTTCTATTTTTATTTTTCTTTTATAGAATATCACATTTATTTATTTCAAATCTAATGTCGAGTATTAATTATCAAAAGCGAAGTGTCAGATCAACGGTTTGACCAAATTGTTTGGAGATTAAATAACACCACTAAAATGAATAAGAAAATCCTGATATACTGTATAGGTGCTTTAGGTGACACAATTATTGCACTTCCGGCACTAAAGGCAATACGTCGTCACTATGGCGCTAGTGCTCACATATCATTAATGCATGAGTTTCGCCCCTTAAATTCAGCGTCACCTTCAACAATACTGGCGGGGATGAATATAGTAAATGAATTTATCGTCTATAAAAAACATAATAATCATTTTAGAGAATGGATTTACTTAATTGCTTTGGTGTTTAAATTAAGAGCGAAGAGATTTGAAGATGTCGTTTATCTGGCTCCTAGTGAGCGGCTAAGCTCTAGCGTCAAGAGAGATGCGCTGTTCTTTCGTTTATGCGGAATAAATAATGAAATTGGATTTATATCTTTTCCCTCACACGTTTTATATCCTGTTTATCCTGGCGGTTTGCCTGCTCCAGTACAGCATGAGGCAATGTTCCTCTTGGAGCGCCTGAAATGTGACGGGATTGACGTGGCTGAAGAATCTGATTTAGAAAAACCATTTTTCTATATACCAGAACTTCATGTTAATGAAGCACGTCAATGGTTATCGAAAAACAGAAGAAAACCATCATTGCCACTCGTTGCAATATGTCCCGGATGTAAAGAACCTTCAAATGTTTGGCCAGTCCCGCGGTTTGTGGAAATTGGCCATAGGCTTGTACAGCAAGGACTTACGGAAATCGTTGTAGTTGGTGGTCCCGATGAGCGTGAAATTGGACGGCAAATGGTTGAAACATGGGGCTCGGGATTAAATGCAGCGGGAACATTCGCACCGCTAGGTTCGGCAGCTTTGCTTGGTGAATGTAGTTTTATGATAGGCTTGGATACGGGTACAACACATTTGGCTTCGGCCCAAGGTGTCCCATGTATATCGATGTATGGATGTCAAAAGGAGCCAGGCCGATTCTATCCACTTGGTAAAGATCACGTTGTTCTACGTAATCCTGTGTCTTGTGCCGGTTGCCGATTAATCAATGAGCCTTGCCCTGTTGCGGGTCATCCATGCATGATGGGAATTACCGTTGAAAGTGTATGGGCTGCGATTAAATCAATGCAGACGTCTTTGTTTGGTTATCAAAATGCAGGCTGATTTTAAAATAAAAGATTATATGTCGCGTTATGGCTTTGGTGGCTTTTTAAGGCTCACAATCGATTACTTGTATACGCATCTAAAATTTCCTAATGCGCGTTTGGTACGTCGTCCACTTTATATTCGTGGACGCTCTTACATAAGCATTGATAGTGGTTTTACAACTGGTGTAGGGCTTAGAATCGATGCACTTCTTGGTAAAAAAGATAAAAAGAAAATATGTATTTATATAGGGAAAGATGTTCAAATAAACGATTATGTGCATATTGCTGCGGTTCAATCAGTTAAGATCGGCAATAATGTTCTTATAGGAAGCAAAGTCTTTATTACTGACCATAATCATGGTTGTTATAAAGGCAATATTCAATCTCATCCTGCACAGTCTCCAGTCTTTCGTATTCTTGATTCGGCTCCAGTAATTATTGAGGACAATGTATGGATTGGTGAGTCTGTTTGTGTTTTGCCGGGTGTGAAAATTGGTCGTGGATCTGTAATCGGTGCCCTTTCAGTAATTAACAAAGATATACCTCCTTATTCCATTGCCGTAGGCTCACCTGCAAAAGTTATTCGTGTATATAAAAATGAAAGTGAGAAATGGGAACCAACTTAATAAAACCGATAATAGTAATTTCAGCAATCAACTTCAATGAAGGTGGTCCATTATCGGTTTTAAAGGATTGTCTTGCCTATGCCGCTGCTCATTTAATTGATCGTTACAAGATTATTGCTCTGGTTCATAATAAGGCACTATTCGACCTGTCGGGAATATGTTTTATGGAATTTCCAAAGGCGAAGCGTTCCTGGCTGAACCGTTTATATTTTGAATTCTTTCACTTTTATCATCTTTCACGACAAATGAAGCCCTATTTGTGGCTGTCTTTGCATGATATCACACCCATTGTTAAAGCAACACGTCGTGCCGTATATTGCCATAATCCAGCACCATTTTATATTCTTCCATTAAATAAAGCGTTAATGGATCACACCTTTTTTCTGTTTAATAAGTTTTATCGCTATTTATATAAAATCAATATCAACAAAAACGATTTTGTTATTGTGCAACAACGTTGGTTGAGAAAAGAATTTGAGAAACTTTTCAAACCACGCCGGGTGGTAGTAGCAAGACCTGAAGTTTCTTGCAATTGGCAGAATGAAAAAAAATATTCATCGTATCCAAGTAGAAATGATAACACTAAATTAATTTATCCAGCTTTCCCAAGGGTTTTTAAGAATTTTGAGATCATTGGTGCGGCTGTTCAGAATATGCGAAAACTTGGCATTAAAGGTGTGGAAATACTTATAACCGTGAATGGTAAAGAAAATCGGTACGCCCGGTGGTTGTTCAAACGATTTGGCTATCTTGAAGAAATTAAATTTATGGGCTTACAAACACGAGAGGCAGTTTATCGCCTATATCGTGATGTTGATGCTATGATCTTTCCATCCAAGTTAGAGACATGGGGATTGCCGCTTACGGAATTTAAAGCTTTTGAAAAACCAATTCTAGCAGCCGATCTTCCCTATGCTTATGAAACTATTGGGCAGTACCATAAAGTAAAATTTTTTAACCCTGATGATCCAGAAGGCTTAGCTGATTTAATAGTTCGACTACACCAAGGAGAATTAGACTATGATCGGCCTGTCCCTGAAACTCCAGAAATTGATTGCACTGAAGGATGGGAAGAACTTTTTGATTTGCTTCTAAGTCATTAACCTTATGGATAAATTAGTAGACATAACAATCTCGCTTGTATCTTACAACCAACGCCACGACTTGGAGCGATTATTACCGTCGCTGTTCGATGCTGCTAAACTTGTTTGTTCAGAAATTCTTCTTGTGGATTGCCATTCAAGCGATGGAACTGTTCAATATGTGCATGAACAATTTTCAATGGTGGATGTTTTTGTAAATTCAAAACGAGCTGGCTATGGTGAAAATCATAATATTAATCTTGAGCGCGCTAAGGGTCGTTACTTCGTAATTATGAACTCTGATTTGCTGGTCGATAAGGATATATTTATCAAATTAATTGATTTTATTGATGCACATGATGATATAGGTATTGTATCGCCTAAAATTCTAAACGAAGATGGAACGATACAGGGACTCAATAAAAGATATCCATCAATTACCGATCTTTTCATTCGTCGTTTTTCCCCTCATTTTTTCAGTCAATTTCCAATCGTGCGCAGACGTCTTGATTATTATGAAATGCGAGATATTGGATATGATCACATCTATGATGTTCCATTACTTAGTGGGTGTTTTATGTTTTGTCGAACGGATCTTTTAAGGAAATTGGAAGGTTTTGATTCAAAATATTTTCTATATTTCGAAGATTATGATTTATGCCGTCGTGTACAAAAAACACATCGCACTGTTTATAATCCTCATGCATCGGTTATTCATTTTTGGAAAAGGGAGGCCCATGTTAATTGGGCTTTTACATTTTATTTCATTCGGAGTGCTTTTCTATACTTCAATCGCTGGGGCTATAAGTTCATATAAATGTTAGTTTTGGTAACAGGTGCAACGGGTGCAATTGGACCGCGTGTCGTTCGTGCTTTAGATCATGCACGATTTCGAATCCGTACATTTTCGTCTGATACTCCTGTAGCAGGCATGTTCTCTCCGAATGTAGAGGTTCTAACCGGCGATGTTAAAGATGAGGTGGATGTCGCATCTGCAATGGAAGGCGTGGATGCAGTTATTCATATGGCGGCGTTGCTGCATATTGTCAATCCTCAACCGGAGATGTATGAAAAGTACGAGCGTGTTAATGTCGGCGGTACGGCGACCGTCGTTGAGGCTGCAAGGAAGGAGGGTGTGAAGCATGTTGTCTTGTTCAGCACGATTGCAGTGTATGGATCTTCGAATGGTTATGTGCTGGATGAGATGTCTCCAACGCATCCCGATACCATGTATACTAAAACCAAGCTAGCTGCTGAACGAATCGTCTTGAATGCAAGAGGCGCAGACGGTCAACCGTTGGGAACTGTCTTGCGTCTTGGCGCAGTGTATGGTTCCCGAATCAAAGGGAATTATTATCGACTTGTACAATCTCTGGCGAGAAGCCGCTTTATTCCTATTGGAAATGGCGCTAACCGTCGCACATTGGTTTACGATAAAGATGTAGCCCATGCTGCTGTAATGGCTTTAAAACATCCAGCTGCTGCTGGTAAAATATTCAATGTTTCTGATGGAGAAATTCATACTTTGAATAATATTATAATCGCGATTTGTGCAGCCCTTGACAGAAAACCCCCTCGTTTTTCTTTGCCGATTAGTCCGGTTCGCTTTGCAGTTGGTATAGTTGAAGATACGATGCAAAGGGTAGGCATTAACCCTCCGATTATGCGGGCAACAATTGATAAATATATTGAAGATGTCGCTGTGGATAGCAAGCTTATTCAAAGAGAACTTGGATTTGCTCCTAAGTATGATTTGTTGAGAGGTTGGAAAGATGCAGTTCATGAAATGAGGCGCTTAGGAGATTTATGAACTTGGAAAGAATTTTTGACATAGTGATATCAATTATCGCTCTTGTCTTTTGTTCTTTCCCTATGTTGCTTATATCTTTTTTTGTGAAGATATCATCTAAAGGACCATTAATTTACTGGTCTGATAGGGTTGGTAAAGATAATTCCATTTTCAGGATGCCAAAATTTCGCACAATGCGCACAGATGCCCCTGTTGTGGCTACTCATCTGTTAATCGATCCCGATCGCTATCTGACACGTGTTGGCAAATTTTTGCGGAAAACAAGTCTTGATGAACTTCCACAGTTACTCAGTGTTTTAAATGGTGATATGAGTTTCGTCGGCCCAAGGCCCGCATTATATAATCAGGAAGATTTGATTAAATTGAGAACTGAAAAGGGAGTTCATCGGCTTGTTCCGGGGATTACGGGTTGGGCGCAAGTTAACGGACGCGACGAACTGCCTATTCCTGTCAAGGTAAGTTTTGACGAGTATTATCTTAAAAATCGATCATTCCTTTTTGATTTAAAAATTATTTGGATGACTTTTTTAAAAGTAATTAAGCGGGAAGGTGTGAGTCACTGAGAAAAAGATTTAAGAATTAAGTAATTAAGATTTAAGTGCACAAAAGTCTAATGAAGTTAAAAAACTGTACTTCAAGTCATTCCGAGGAGCAAAGCGACGAGAAATCTTTCATTTCTTTTTTTGTAAGATTTCTCCCCAGCGTAGCTGGACTATAGCCTTCGGTCGAAATGACAAATTGATGATTATTCAAGTGTTCCCGGTTGAGATAGTCATTTTTCTAATGATTTCATCACTGTTTTTTTAAATGGTTAAAAAGCTTAAAATATCTATTGTAAAATATAAATAATAGAGGATAGAATAAAATATGGAGCAAATTTACGATGTATTGAAATCATTTATTGATCCCATTTTTATCATTTTTATCCTTCTGCTAATATCTTTTTTTATCTGGTTGATTTCAGTCAAGAAAAAAAGCGATACTCTGCTTTTATTTTTTGCCATTGTTTTGCTTTATGGCGCTGGTATCTTTCCTGTTTCCAACTATCTGAGTTACCATCTGGAAAAAGATTATATCAACGGGTCTTCTGTAAAAGATAAAATTAATCCGGATGTGATTGTGGTTCTGAGCGGTGGAGCCAATGATATTAATGCCTTGAATAATACTTTCCCCGGTGATCAGACGACCGTCCGGCTTGTTCATGCCGTTCAAATGTATAAAAAATATAATGCCAAATATCTTGTTTGCTCCGGAACGAGTGAGGGTAAAATATCCGATGCGCATTTGATGGCGCAAATGGCTGCAGAATTAGGCGTACCCAAAGATAAAATACGTATTGAAACAAACTCAAAAAACACTTATGAACATGTATTGGAGTTTAAAAAAATGTTTGCCGGCAAAGATATCAAAATAGGGCTGGTGACTTCCGGCTATCATATGAAACGCAGTGAAAAACAATTCCGGCAGTATTTCAGCAATGTGCTGCCCCTGCCGGCAGGCTATCTTTATGCATCGCCTTCGGGAACTGCTGCTGTCAGATATATGCCACAGTCGCGGTGGTTTTATAATAATACTCTTGTTTTACGCGAGTATGTGGGGCAACTTTGGTACGGTATTAAAAATAGTGTATAGTGAATGGTGAATGGTGAATAGTGGATGGTGAATAGGAAAAAGTTTAACGTTTTAGGTTTAAGCACCTTATGTCACTTCGAGCGAAGGCGAGAAGTTTTAAGATTTCTCGTTGCTTTGCTCCCCGAAATGACACGAGAAGGAAATTGGCTGAGCCGTTTTTAGAATAAAAGGGTTGCTATAATTTATGTATGCTCAATTCAAAAATCCGAATTTCTATTTAATGGTAATAACGGATGTCTTGTTTTTTACCGTTGCCCTTTACCTGTCATACTTTTTCCGGTTTGATTTTACTATTGCCAATATTGATTTTGAGCAAATCGGCAATTTACTTCTCTGGATTATTCCACTCAAGGTTTTCATCTTTTTTTCTATCGGGCTTTATCGGGGTATGTGGCGCTACACGAGTGTAAGGGATTTCTGGTTGCTGACGCAGTCCTGTTTCTTATCAACCTTACTCATTATGGTAATTGTCCTGACCGTCAGCAGCTTTCAGGGATATTCACGAGCTGTTTTTATTATGGACGGCTTTCTGACATTTCTTTTTGCCGGTGGTGTTCGCATCGCTATTCGTTCTTTCTTTGCTATCTACGTTAACCAGATGTCCGGTATGCATCCTTCACTTATAGCTAGTTTAACAAAAGTATTGATTATCGGCGCCGGAGATGCGGGAGAAAAAATTTTACGGGAGATCATTGATAACTACAAATTAAATTATGAGGTGGTCGGATTTATTGATGATGATACGCAAAAACATGGCCGGACAATTCATGGTATAAGGGTCTTGGGTAATGTTGAGCGCTTGCCGGCGATTTTAAAAAGAGAAACGGTTCATCAGATACTCATTGCAGTTCCTTCTGCCAGTGGTGATCAAATCCGGCACATCGTGGAAACCTGTCAGAAATGCAATGTTTCTTATAAAATACTGCCCGGCATCGGTGATTTGATTGATGGCCGGGTCAGCGTGAAATTGCTCCGGGATATCAGCTATGAAGATCTTCTGGGACGCTCGCCGGTACAGCTCAATGTCAAAGACATTCGAAATTATCTTGACGACAAAACCATTCTCATTACCGGTTGCGGTGGATCCATCGGCTCTGAGTTGTGCAGGCAGGTCATAAAATACCAGCCGCACCGGATTATTTTGCTGGATTCCAGTGAATCCAATCTTTTTAATATTCAGATGGAGATATTAAACGAAAATTTCTACCGCAATTGTGAGGTCATTCTGGGAAGTGTGCAGGATGAAACTTTAATGAATAATATTTTTGAAAGATATAAACCGGAGGTCGTGTTTCACGCCGCGGCTTACAAGCATGTGCCCATGATGGAGAAAAATCCGTGGCAGGCTGTATTTAATAATATTGTGGGCAGCCGGGTCGCGATGGAAATGGCCGTCAAATATCATGTAGAACGATTTGTTCTGGTTTCCACCGACAAGGCCGTGCGCCCCACCAATGTCATGGGCGCCAGCAAGCGTGTGACGGAATTGATTATGCAGTGCCAGCAGGGCAATGGCACACGGTTTATGGCCGTCAGATTCGGCAATGTGGTGGGTTCTTCCGGTTCCGTCATTCCGCTTTTCCGCCGTCAAATCGAACAGGGCGGACCGGTGACGGTCACACATCCGGAAATCAACCGCTTTTTTATGACAATACCCGAAGCGGCTCAGATGATTTTGCAGGCGGGAACTATGGGCGAAGGCGGTGAAATTTTTATTTTGCGCATGGGAACCCCGATAAAGATTGCCGATATGGCCAGGGACTTAATCCGTCTTTCCGGCAAAGAGCCGGATGTAGATATTAAAATTGTTTTTACCGGTTTGCGTGATGGAGAAAAACTTTATGAAGAACTGATTACGGTGGGAGAAGATATTCTTCCAACCGGTCATAAAAAAGTCATGGTTCTGCGATCGAACGGTTTTTTCAACGGAGCAAAAAATCGGCAGGCGGCCAAAGAATATCTTTATAAAAAACTCGACGAATTGGAAAAGATGGCGGAAGGACACGACTCAAAAGGCATTAAAATAAAGTTTAAGGAAATAGTTCCCGAATATACTCCGCAGGAAAATGAGAGTGTCTTTTGAATGTAGTGAAGAGTGAAGAGTGAAAAGTGAAGGGTGAAGAGTGAATGGTAAAAAGAGCACACAAGAACTTGGATGTCTGGAAAGAAAGCGTTTCACTTGCTACTCATATTTACAAAGTTACAGAA
>JAGVVH010000308.1 GCA_019135895.1 Bacteroidota bacterium
CGAAAATTGGCTCTATTGTACTACTCATGAATTATACAATGAAGCCATTAAGAATAACCGGACTGTAATAGTCCTTATTGGTCGTCCGTATCATATAGACCCACTCATTCAGCACAAGATTTCTGAAGCAATTTCAGATTTTGGAGTTACTGTTATCAATGAAGATATTGTCCGTAATGTTAAAAATTCAGCTTTTGATGAAACGGATTCTGTAACTCAATGGGCGTTCCCGAATCGTCTCATGAATGCTGCTAAATGGGTCGCTGACCAAGGGCAAAATGTTCATCTTGTTCAGCTTACCTCTTTTGGCTGTGGCCCCGATGCTTTTGTTAATGAAGAGATAAAACAGATTTTGAATAATAAAGGTAAAAATCTGACTCTCTTGAAAGTTGATGATGTAAATAATATTGGTTCTTTGAAATTAAGAGTGCGTTCGCTGCTGGAAAGCACTAAAGGCATGAGTGCTCCAATTCCTAAACCGAATAAGCATACCCCAATTTTTACTTATAAGGATAAACATAGAAAAATTATTGCGCCCTATTTTGCTGAAGGTTATTCAGAATTAATTCCTTAATGAGATTTGTTACCCTGCAACTTTGGTTGTGGGGGATATAATGAAAGCGTTACAATCAGGAAAGTATAATCCTGATGAAATTGCGGTGGCTATTACTCAAACCGGAGGACAATGTCGGGCAACAAATTATATTTCAATCATTAAAAAAGCCATGATTACCGGGGGCTATGATAACATCCCTGTTGTATCCGTTTCTTTCGGTGGGGGAATAGTAAATGAACAACCCGGTTTTGAGATGAAATGGTTGAAAAGTGTACTTACTGGCTACTATTCCATGTTATTTGTTGATGCTCTCTCTAAACTCTATTATCCTGCAGCAGTTCGCGAAAAGGAAAAAGGAATGGCCAAAACACTTAGGATTAAGTATTTAAATATGGCGAAACCTTTAATAGAAAATCGAGATAAAAAGGGCTTGTTAACACTTTTGGAAAAGGCAATTGACGACTTTATCTCAATTCTTGATCCCAGTATTAAAGTGCCTGTTATTGGTGTCGTTGGGGAGATTTATGTAAAATATAACTCCTTTAGCCATAAAAATGTTGTCGAGTGGCTGGTGGATCAAGGAATTGAAGTGGTGGCTCCTTCTATGTATAATTTTATGATGGGTGAATTTGTTAATAATCAAATTAAGAAACAGAAGAATATGATTAAACTGGGTCAACCACTTTTTGTTTCAGATTTTATTTTTAACCTCTCTAAAAAGCTGACTCGTAAGTTTGATGAACTGTGTTCAAAATATCCCTTCTATCGACCTTTTTCTGATTTGGAAGAGGATGCTCAAAATGCTTCCCAAATTATAAATTTGGCTGCTCAGTTTGGTGAAGGATGGCTGATTCCTGCTGAAATTGCCGGATTTGCCAATAATGGAATTAATAATGCTATTAGTCTGCAACCTTTTGGATGTATTGCAAATCATGTGATTTCTAAAGGTATTGAAAAGAAAATCAAGAAAACTTATCCTAAGATGAATCTCCTTTTTCTTGACTTTGACGGAGGCACCAGTGAAGCGAATGTCCTGAATAGATTACACTTTATGATTGACGGGTGTAAAAAGACAATCTAAACCGAATATCTGGAAAATAATTGGGTGATTTTCTCTGAATAGGTTTTCGATACCGGAATGTCCTGAATGTCTTCACGTTCTAATTCTAAAAAAATACCTTCCTTGTCTTTTCTCAATACTTTTACTTTCTTGATATTGACAATATAGGAACGATGACATCTAACAAGCGAATTGTTAGAATATGCATCTTCAATGGCCTTAAGGGTTGTTCTGATTACAAATCGAGATAATTTTCCTTTGTTCAGATAGAAAATTTCAACATAATTATCCGATGATTCTATAAAGAACAAATTTTCCTGTTTGATAGATAACTTTAAATTTCCTTTTTCATCAGTAAAATTAATGATGTCATTTTTATCATTTGAAAAATCTACAAAAGTATCCACATTTGTAATTTCATTTAAGACCTTTTGAGCATCCCTAAGAGCAAAATATAGCCATGATACAGTGTAGGGTAAAAATAATATTAGAGTAGTATATAATATGGTATTACTCAAAATAATGATGAAATCACGGTTTTCTTTTAATACAAATTTGGTAAGGAAACTATAGATTAATGATATTATTAATATCTCAATTATCAACCAGAGAAAATAATATACATAAGTTAATGGATATTTCTTTCTGGAATGAAACATGATGATCCTGCTGATGGTAAGTACAAATATGCCCGATAAAACAATGACTCCTGAGTATAGGAAAAACCGGGTGTTGCTTATTTGTTGCCAGGTATCAGCCCCGAATGGTCTATAAATATTGATAAAAATAAATGAAAAAAATGCAGTAAATATTAAAAACTGAATTGTGTTTTTTTTTGCAGTAAAATATGTCGGAACAAATGAAGGCATATTGTATTTTTTTCAAGGGGCAAAATTACAAAAAAAATGAATAGCTTGTTGAAATATCTATTTTTACCCCATATATAGAAATTTTACCCCTTATAATGCCTTTCGATAACTTTTAACTATGTAATACCCCTTTTTTTTTATTATTCCAAAATTCTGACTTTTATTTGTAATTCCTTTTATAAAATTGTAACTTGATGATTGATAATACTAATAATAATTTTTGCCGCTTTCAATTTTACGATTTTCTGATTCTTTAAGATACTTTTTTTATTTCAATTTTGAATATCATTTATAATATAAAATATTAACATTTAAACTATTACATTATGGAAGTTACAAGGTTATTTGATATCCTGACACGCTATACTGAAAAGTGGCCGGATCAGGAAGTAGCTCTTGCCGGGAAACAAAACGGCGATTGGAGAAAATATAGTATTAAAGAATATGTTACGCTTACTAATACTATAAGTTATGCTTTGATTAAGCTTGGGATTGAACCAGGGGATAAAGTGGGAATTATTGCCACAAATAGACCTGAATGGAATATGCTTGATATGGCAATTATGCAAGTAGGGGCAATCTCGGTTCCTATATATCCTACTATTTCTGAGAGTGATTACCTTTATATTCTTAACCATTGTGAAGCTAAATTGCTGGTTGTAGAAGGTGCAGAGGTTATGAATAAAATTGACCATATTCTACCTGATACACCAACTTTAAAAATGGTTTATACCTTTATTAATCGGAATCGTTTTCCCTATCTTCAGCAGATGATAGAACTTGGTGAACAATATCCCGATCCTGAGGAACTTCTCAAAAGAAAAACTGCTGTTAAGGAAATGGATTGTGCGACTATTATCTATACTTCCGGTACTACAGGAACCCCAAAAGGAGTTATGCTCTCTCATCATAATTTGATGGGACAGGTTTTGAATTTACAACAAACTCCTTCGCCTTCTTCAAGAATCGCTTTCAGCTTCTTACCCCTCTGCCATGCCTATGAAAGAATGCTGGTGTTCCTCTACCAATATCTGGGAATGTCAGTCTATTATGCTCAAAATTTAGGAACTATCGGGGAGAATATTAAAGAAGTGAATCCTACTATGATGTCAGCAGTTCCAAGAATGCTTGAAAAAATTTACGATAAGATTTATAGCTCCGGAAAGAATATGTCTTTCCCCTCTCGCAATATTTTCTATTGGGCAATAAGACTGGC
>JAGVVH010000080.1 GCA_019135895.1 Bacteroidota bacterium
AATTGCCAGAATGTAAATGCCAATGGGCAAAAGAAACCAGACATTCCTGAAAATCAAAGAAAGCAAAAGCAAGAGGAAAGTTCCCAGAACGAAACCTGCAGGAAGAAGGTGCACAATTTTTAACGATTCGGGATGTAGATGATGAAGCAATACTCTTCCTTTACCAAAAGTGTTTACCTGCTTGAAAAATTTTTTAAGACTTACACGTCTTTTATGATAAACAAAAGCTTCTTTGATTAATCTTGTCTTAAATCCTGCAGCTTTAATTCTGATACTTAGATCTATATCTTCTCCAATCATGTTCTTGTATCCGCCTATTTTTTCATATACTTCTCGGGATATCCCCATATTAAAAGAACGAGGTGAAAAATTGTTTACATTTTTTGTTGCGCCCCTGATTCCTCCGGTAGTCATCATGGAAGTCATGGAGTAATTAATGGCTTTTTGGATATCGGAAAATGAGTCATCGGCATTGTCTGGTCCTCCGAAGCAATCGGTATAATCTGAAGTAAGATGATTCAGAACAATCTCAATATATTGGGGCGGCATAATGCAATCGGAGTCAAAAATGATAAAATAGTTGCCGGATGCTCTATCCATCCCAAAATTACGGGTTTCGCTTCTTCCGGAGTTTGGTTTGAAAAGATAGCGGAGATTAAGTCGGGTTTCATATTGCTCGCAAATTTCCTTGCAGGGAAAAGTAGAACCGTCTTCCACCACCACAACTTCAAAGTCGGGATTTGTCTGATTGTCCAAACTGTTTAATAATTCAGCTACTTCGTTGGGGCGGTTGAATACCGGAATAATGATGGAAAGGTGAATATCGTGATTCATTGAATAAAAAATTTCCGCAAAAATAAAAAAATAGTCGGTAGGATAGGCCAATTGATACAATTATAATTTACTATAAATACAACCTATTGGTTTGTTTATAAAACTATAAATAGTGAAAACCATGATACCACGAAATATTATGTTTTAGCCTCCTAATCATTCTGACTGGATTATAAAAAAATATATTTTTACAGTAAGAAAAAAAGATTATTTACAAAAGAAGAACAATTAAAAATTTTGAAAGAAGTAGAATCCGATGGATTGAATGTAACTCTTTCAAAATATGGTGTTTATTCAAATAGTTGCTATTCCTGAGAGGAGAAGTATGATCAGATGGGCGTTTCTGGGTTTGAACAAGGTATGAAAAAATAATAGTATTTATTTTCTCCAACAGGTAATTAATTTATCAATCTCACTTTTAGGTAAGCGCTTGTTTAGTTGTGATAAAGATTCTAATTTGTCAGCAGCAACATTTTTTGTGATGATTTTATAATCAATTAATTTATTGAAGATAAAAATAATTCCATATACAGAAACTCCTGAACTAATTGCACTACTTCGTAATTGACGGTCTCCAGTCAATAAGAAATAATCATTTAATAGGGCATATTGACATACTGCGCAATCAGTAATGGATAAATTTCCGTTGCATGAAGATTGTAATTCAATAATTTGCTGCAACTCTTTTTCAGAATGCTTTTTTACAAACAATTTTCCTTCCTCTAAAAACGTTTTTAATGCATCTAACTGATTTTGATCTGTAATTTCAGCAAGAACAAAATCGATGGTATGAAAGTTAAATGGTAAAGCAAAAAAATCATCCAATAAATCAATCAAATATAAATCAATAAATATATTTGTATCATTGACAACTATGTCCATCTTACAGCAGGTTTAGATTTTTTAGCACAGTGGTTAATGGGACATTCAATAAGGTCGCGGCTTTCGATGAAGAAATTACATCACTTGCAAGTGCTCGATAAATTAATCTGTCAAACCGATTGGAAATTTCCGATTTAGCAATACTCAGATAGACTTCTTTTTTTAATTCCGGATTTGAGTTTTTTGATATACAAAAAGATTTGAAGCTTTGCTCAGTAATAACATTTAGATACCTTGCCTTAAACATCAGCGCATAAACTGAAATTCCAAACTGTCGCTGAATATCACGTAATTCGAGAAAAGAAATATGTTTTCTCGAATTTCCTATCATTTGAATAAACACATCGCGAGAAATCAGCATTTCGTTTGCAAATAAATTGCATAAATATTCAATTCGTTTTATATCCAAATTTCTATCAAAACTTAGCAAGATATGTCCTAATTCATGTAATGCAGTAAACCGTTTACGTTCCGTATCAAATGACTTATTTAGAACAATAATAGGCATCTTGTCACCAATAAAACCACTTAAACCGTCAAAACTTTCAGGAGCTTCGATTTCTATGACTTTAATTTTGTTTTCCTCTAAAATTTCTATCAAATTATTGATGCCGTCTTCGCCCAATTTCCATTCTTTTTTCAAGCGCGTAGTCAAAGCGAAAACATCTTCTTCACAGTGTACGATAACGTTAGAAAAGTCGGTTGTAAATTCAGAAGTTATACAGCAAATATTTTCAACTTCAATATAGCGTTCTACTTTATCTCTAATTACTTCTTTTATGGCAGAAAGTTCTCGTTTTTGTAGCCGTGTTTTTTTTCTAAATTCCACACTATCTAATGAAACTGAAAATTGTCGAAAAAAATAATCTATTTTTACATTGAGTGCTTTCGCTAATGCAATTAAAATAGTACTATCTGGCATCATTTTTCCTGCTTCATACTTGGAAATTGATTGTTTTGATACAAGATTATTCATTCTGACACATAATTCATCCATCGAGAGGTTTTGCATAATTCTCGCATTTTTAAGTCGTTGTGAAAATATTGCATTCATGATTATTAATTTATTAGGTTGACAAAAATACTATAAATAAATATATTTGTCAACCCCTAAAATAATAATAATTTTTATTTCACCTAAAATTTTGTGGAGTAAGCGATAATAAATGTATATTTTGATTTAAAAAATTGTGCATTTTAATTTTGAGATTATTGGTAGTTAGCTATACTTTTTCAATTATAATTTAGCAGAAACAGACTTCGTTCGCCTCTTTTTACATATCCTCCAAAGTCAGGCCCGCGAAAGAGAGTTGATAGTCGGCAAGCGGTTTTTGCAGTATGGTTCCCTTGCGTTGTAAGACAGAGAGATTGATTTTATTTTTCTGTCGTTTAATTTCTGCGACAAGAGCTTTTCGGTTCAACTCGTCCAAAGCAATCAGATCGATTTCATTTTCGCCTTTTTTATCCCAATAACTGCCAAGAGTAGTGTATGTGTGAGTCTCTTTGAATTTATCAAAAAAGTAGCGTTCCAAAACAATTCCGCTGTAGGTAGGATAATCCCTGTCTATTAATTCTTTAAGTTGCTCTATTGCTCCGGATTCAATAAATCGCTGA
>JAGVVH010000371.1 GCA_019135895.1 Bacteroidota bacterium
AAACGCGGACAGGGCACGTTTACAGAAGTCTTGAAGGGCATTGAAATGATGTACAAAGGCGGCGTGCAGTACAACACCCTGACTACTGTCAACCATGTGAACCAGGATCATGGCAGGGAAATTTATCTTTTTTTGAAATCAATCGGGAGTTACCACATGCAGTTCTTGCCTGTTCTGGAATATATAAAATCCGGCATTGTTCCACCCGGTACTTCCGGATCACATGTAGCCCCATGGTCTGTTTCTTCTGAAAAATACGGGGATTTCCTGTGTGACATATTTGATCTGTGGAGTAAAGATGATGTAGGGACCCGGTTCATTCCTTTTTTTGAATCGGTTTTGGCCAATTACCTGGGAATACCACCCGGGATATGTGCCTGGTGTGAGACCTGTGGCAATAATGTTGCCCTGGAATGGAACGGGGACGTTTACCTTTGTGACCATTTTGTATATCCGGAATACAAAATAGGAAACATTTCCACCATGTCTTTTTCACAAATGGCATCTTCAGATAAACTGTTTGGTTTTGGGATGGGAAAAAGAAACGGGTTACCAGACGCGTGTTTTCGTTGTCCTTATTACAGATTGTGCTTTGGAGAATGTCCAAAGCACAGGTTTTTAACTACTGCAGACGGCCAATTGGGTCTGAATGCATTGTGTGAAGGATATAAGCGTTTTTTTGCCTATACAAAAGACTGGTTTATCAAAATGGGGCTGTCAGTATGATAGATACAGAAGTGAACGCGCGCAAGTGGAACCTCTTTTGGTTACCATTTGACTGCCATCTGAGATGCCTTAAATCTGCACAATAAAACTCCTTAATTATGCACAATAAAATACCTTAAATGTGCACAATAAGAATATTTTTCATATCTTTGGAGTGAAATCAAATGGCAAAATATGAAGTATATCAGTAGGTTGATAGAAGATGATCTTTTGGAAAAACTGGCGGCTTCGGGTGCTGTGCTGATAAAAGGTCCTAAGTCTTGTGGTAAAACAGAGACTGCCAAGCAATATGCTAATAGTATATTGGAAACGGATCGGGATCCGCAGGTGCCGGTAATGATGGCTACCAATCCACGACTATTGTTGGCAGGCAACGCACCCAGACTTATTGATGAATGGCAGGTGCAACCAGAAATATGGAATTATGTGAGGCACGAGGTTGACGACCGCAAATTGAAAGGGCAATTTATCCTTACTGGCTCTGCTAACCCGCCTGATGAAGCAAAACTGCATAGCGGTGCTGGACGTTTTACCGTGTTGCAAATGGACACGATGAGCTGGCAGGAACTAGGATATTCTACTGGAACAGTGAAAATGTCTGATTTACTTGCGGGGACCTTGGGCGAATTTTACGAATCGGCAGTTCCTCTTGAACTTATCATAGATAGAATATGCATAGGTGGCTGGCCCTCATTAATTGGCGAAACTACAAGGAATGCTCTTAATATGAATCGCAGTTATGTTGATTTGCTTTGTGAGGTGGATATGAGTAGAGTTTCGGGGGTAAAACGTAATCCTAACAAAGTACGTAGTTTATTACGTTCTTTGGCAAGAAATACATCTACATTGGTGGATAATAGCACCTTGGAAGAAGATATGAAAATTAAAGAAAATAATGAATTGTCACGAAACACGATATCAGAATATTTAAATGCCCTTTCGAGATTAATGATTTTGTACGAACAACCAGCTTTCAATTTACATATTCGCTCATCGGCATCGTTGCGTAAATCACCTAAAAGACATTTGTGTGACACATCGCTGGCTGTGGCAGCTTTAGGTTTGGAGAAGGAATCGTTGATAAAAGATATTAAATATGCCGGGTTCCTGTTTGAATCATTGGCAATCCACGAATTAAATGTATATGCCAAGGCTAATGATGCTACAGTGTTTCACTACAACGACTCCTATGGTTATGAAGTGGATGCTATCGTGCAAAGGCGTAATGGTGACTATGCAGCTTTCGAAATAAAGCTTGGAGTCGGTTTTATTGATAAAGCGGCCGAAAACCTCAAAAATTTTGTTGCAAACATTGATACTACAAAAATGGAGTTGCCAAAAACGCTTAACATCATTACTGGAACCGGGATGAGTTATCGTCGTCCCGACGGAATAAATGTTATTTCTGTGGCTTCTTTGGGCAGATAACTAGTTGTAGATGCTTAACAGCTCGCATTGAGGTTCCACCGCTTCTTTCCTCTGCGGCCTTATCGCACACCATTATGCAACCGTTGTGAAAGTAAAACTTAGATTTATGCGTTCACAATCGGTATTAGTAAGAAGATATATTTGCTCATGTTTCTTATCCCTAACCGGAGAATCAGTTAGCATCCCATTAAAGACCAACGGTGTTCGCTTAGCTCACTCGCTGGTCCGGAAATGAATCCACGCCGTTACCGGCGCCGCTGCAGTGCAGAAGTCCTCATTTAACCACTTAAACTCCTGTGTTTATTACAGGAAGTTTAGAAAAAGTGATTTTCACACTTCTTTAAAATACCGCATCTTGTTTTGCTTTATCTTCTGCAACAGCTATATCATGGTTAGGCGACAAGTATTGAAGCGTAATATATCCTACAGGTACAGGGAGTGCATGAGCATCTAAACTTATTAAGGCTATATCGTTGGGTAAGGTCGAATCAATTGTTTTCGTCCAGTAAGCCTGAAGTTCCCGATCTTCAAGAAAAAGATCAAACATAAAATCTTCTGGCTCATCCGAAGAATAATCTTCATTTTTAATACGGTCTATTCTTATATATTTCCCGTATGTTCTTTCAATACTTGAAACCAGATCATTAAAAGCATTCTTTAATTGAGTTCCATCATCGTCAGTTTCAATTTCCTTGCTCTCTGCATAAATCCAAACGATACCATATGTTGGACTGATTCGAACTCTATATTCGATAAACATATTGTGTGTGTCCGGCGGTATTACTTTGTAGACGTTATCCTCTAGCATTTCCGGATTCTTACCGGTTAGATTTTTAACTTGATCAAGAGTCATTCCCATTCTTAACCCAAATGGGCCAGGTTGAGAAAACAATGTTACAGTAGTACTCAGAATAACTGAAATTAAAATGAAAATTGTTCTCATGGTAATAATGTTTAAAATCTGTATAAAGTTATCAAATTCGATCTGACTTTTTCATTCAGATAATAAAAAAATTTTTGGATAACGCGCACAGGTGGAACCTCAGTGCGCCATTTTTCACGGTAAAATTGCAAATATCTGAATCGCAGGAAATTATAAATCAGGATACGATTTTGGCGCACTGAGGTTCCACCTCTTTTGGTTTTCCCGAATTCAAACTCAAACCGACCG
>JAGVVH010000193.1 GCA_019135895.1 Bacteroidota bacterium
ACTGGTGGATTTGGTGCAACTTGTTATGTTAAAACTGTTGGAGCGTCTGGAGAAGTAACTTCTGTTGGTCTTATGCATGGTGGTGGTGGTTATACAACAGGTGCAGGTAAAGCAACTACGGGTGGAACAGGTGATGGTAATTGCACAGTTAATATCACAACTGTTAATACTTCTAATCAAGGAGCATTTTTTCCGATTGCTTCGACCGCCGCTGGTGCATTGACTTTGGGGAATGGAGCAAATCCACCAGATGGAGCAGCTACATTTGTTATTGTGAAAAGAGTAGCAACTGATATTACTAGCGGTATGGCTTCAGGAAATAAAATTCTAACAATTCGAAACGCTGATGCTAATTTAAAATATTTTGCGATTCCACTAACGTCAGATGGAACTGGATCAGCAGTTTATGGAA
The DNA here is from genome assembly GCA_019135895.1 of Bacteroidota bacterium. GTDB lineage: Bacteria > Bacteroidota > Bacteroidia > Bacteroidales > WCHB1-69 > JAGVVH01. The sequence continues at coordinate 413 of JAGVVH010000193.1, forward strand.
ATGATGGTTATTGGTTTGATAAAACAACAGAGTACGACAAGGCTGCAATCTGTGGTGGCTCTTTCAACTTTGGGGCGCATGCGGGTGTGTTCTATCTCAACTTGAACGGCGCTCCGTCGAACGTCTACTTCGACATCGGGTTTCGCGCCTGCAAAGCTCTGTAATCTGAATCAGTCCAGCGAAGCTGGACTCTCTGAATCTCTGGTTTACGAAAGTTTTAAAGAAATAAAATGTTAAAGTGATTCATTTAGACAATTTTTTTACAAGAGGATTTTAAGATTATGTCGTCTATGAAAGATTTGATAATCTATCAAAAATTCTATGATTTGATTTTATATGCATTTCCTATTATTAATAAATTTCCAAAAAATCAACGATTTGTTTTAGGACAACAAATTCAAAATTGTTTACTTGATATCGCCAAATTAATAATACAAGCTAATGAATACGGAAAAAATCAATATAGATTAAATACGTTATATCAAATTGATATTGAACTAGAAAAATTAAAATTATTTATTAGGTTATGTGTAGACTTACAATTTATAAATTTTCATAGATATTCAGTCTTTTGTAGTAAATTTAGTGAAATTGGTAAACTTTTAGGTGGTTGGATTAAGGTAACGAAAGGGGCATAGTTATATCGGCTGCAATCTGTGGTGGCAATTTCAACAATGAGACGAATGCGGGAGTGTTCTATCTCAACTTGAACAACGCTCCGTCGAACGTCAACAACAACATCGGGTTTCGCGCCTGCAAAGTGAACTAACAATTTTTGTTAGAGCCAGATTAAAAAGAAGTAATTTCTTTTTACCGTGTGTTTTCTTTGGAGCTATGATCCTTACCATTCTTTGGTAAAAAATAAAAAACAAAGTGCACCCATAGTAAAAATGTAAAAATTTGAATTGGGTGCACTTTTTTTGAGAGATTTTTTGAAGACTTATAATAATTTATATCAACCAATATGTTCTTTTGAAAATATATATAAAGCTTATTTAAAAGCGAGAAGAGGAAAGAGATATAATGTTGATGCCCTAAATTTTTTCCAATTTCGGGAAGAAAACTTAATAAATATTAGAAATAAATTATTAACAAAAACATATGTTACTGGTGAATATAAATATTTTACAGTTTGTGAACCAAAAGAAAGACAAATTGCTGCGTTACCATTTGAAGACAGAATAGTTCAACACGCGCTTTGTAATATCATTGATCCAATTTTTGAAAAATCGTTTATTTATGATAGTCATGCGTGTCGTATTGGTTTTGGAATATTAACGGGAGTTCAACGAACAAATTATTTTCTTAGAAATTTAGCATATAATGATATTACACAGAAATTCGACAAACAAGTATATTGTTTAAAATGTGATATTCAAAAGTATTTTGCATCTATTGATCATAAAATTTTAAAGAAAGAAATTAGAAGAAAAATAAGGTGCAAAGACACACTATCTTTAATAGATAATATTATAGATAGTACTGTATTTGAAGTTGGTATTCCAATAGGTAATTTAACTAGCCAACTCTTTGCTAATATATATTTGAATAAATTAGACCATTATATTAAAGATGTTTTACAAGTTAAACACTATATTCGATATATGGATGATTTTATAATTTTAAGTAATGATAAAGAATATTTAAAAATGTTATTAAGTAAAATTAAAACATTTCTTGATGCTGAATTAAAATTAAAATTAAACAGAAGAACCCAGATATTTTTAGTTGGGCAAAGATCTGTTGATTATTTGGGTTATAAGATCTGGCCGGAATATAGATTATTAAGAAAGTCAAATGTTAAGCGAACTAAGAGAAAATTTAAAAAGTTTCAAAAATTATATAAATATAATAAAATTTCATTAGAAACTATAAATAATAGCATGATGTCATGGTTTGGTCATACTAAATGGGCGGATTCATACAATTTAAGAGTTAAGGTATTAGATAATTTGGTTTTTCAAAGAAATTGTTTGTAGAAATTTTTTGAGGATTTTAATTATGAAGAAATTTATAACACATTTAAAAAGAATTGGTTTTGATGCTCTAGCATTGCTTACTATTGTTCTTATCATGGTTTTTGTTCCCATAGACTTTCTACCAGTTGAAGCAAAAGCTGGATTGATTTCTATTTTTATTACTAAATTTATTTTAGTATCAGCAGCGGTTATTCATGCCCATATAACTAGGAAACTTCTATTCCCATATATTGATTTCTCGGAAGAAGAAAACTTATCGAACAATCTTATGGTCATTGCTTGGTACGTCATAATCATTTTCGGATGGACAAGGGGAGGGTAATAAAAATAATTAAGAAAGTATGGAGATTAATTTATATGATTTCGGTAGTCAAATACCTAACAGAACAATTTCAGTCATCATCGGCAATTAAGAAACAATGGGTGAAGACTCCAACAACACCCACTGATATTAAAAGATTGCAAGCTGGATATTCTGGTGTATCAGGACCGCCTAAAGAAGTTCGTAGACAAGCATATTTATTTAGAAGTTCTATGGGAACATAGAGAGGATTAATAATGAAGCGGATATTTTTATTAGTTTGTTTAATAACAATATTATTAATAATTAGTTTCCCGGCGCTAGCTAAAGATAGATGTCAGGATTTTATTCCAGATGTGAGATCTCAAATGATTCGTTATAATGGGTTAGCTTATCCATGGTGGTACTCCATGGGTTGTATGATACAAGAAAGTAATTGTCGACCTGACATCATTAGCTTTGATGGGGGAATTGGGTTATTTCAACTGACACCATCTACTGGCATAGTTGCCGATATTAAAAAAGACATTCCTGTAGATCCATATAATCCACAGAGCAATATACGCGCTCACGCTTTCTATATTAATAAAGTGAAAAATTCTTATTTAAAACGTGGAAAGTTTAAGTTTAAG
>JAGVVH010000302.1 GCA_019135895.1 Bacteroidota bacterium
ATCAAATAAAGCATTTACGATAAATACACGTAACCCGGCATTTATGTACTATGAGAATGAACATGAAGACTTATTAAGTAAATTACGAGTTCTTGAAAATGAAGGCTTTATAATTGATATTACCCCAAGTAATGCACCAAAATACCAATTTACAGAACAATTCATTGACTTACTAAACGATGACAAATAATTACGCCACACAACATGAAGTATATAAAACAGGCAGACATGTAGGTTATTCCAAGTTTTGTAGTCCGCTTTGGCTTTTTATCGGGTGATAGTAAAGAAGCCCGCTGACTACTTGCATTATTTACATCTATCCGTAAGAGGCAAGTTTAAGGGACATCACTACGAAATGAAACAGACAAGAGAACCACCTTCAATTAAGTTTGACAGTTCGTAACTGTTACAACTATTGAAAAAAAAATGGAGACCAGTGAACACTAGAAAAGAGGTGCGACACCGAAATGTTAAATTAATAAAAAAATGAAAATATGGCACTTTTAGACCACAACGGAGAATGTGAATTTCCAATTGCAAAAGAAAAAGTATATGAAGCACTTTGTCAAGCTATCCCAACAATCAGCGGAATGAAACTTGAAAGCGCAGACAAACTATTAGGTAGGATAATGGTAAAAACAGGAGTTAGTCTTTTTTCCTGGGGTGAAAATATTCCAATTCAGTTACTAGAAGTTTCTGAGAATAAAACAAGAATTCAGATTACTTCTTCACCTAAAACAGGTATTATGTTTGGCGGTGCTTTTGACATGGGGAAAAACCGTAAAAATATTGAAAATATTTTATCGGCTACGTCTCAAATCTTACAGAAAAATATGTAATATCATACAGTTCAAAAGTAATGTTCAACAATAATTCATATAGCCAATGATAATTCACTATTATATTGGATACCAGACAACAAATATAAAACGGAGTGGTACCGAAAGACAATTATGAATATGACTGAATATTAAACATAATGAAAACACTTAAATTATTATCAATCATTTTTTCTCTATTAGTAATATTTTCTTGTTCAATCAAACCACGTGGAACGGATTACTTAGGTAAATGGACTGATGGTAAAACCGTGATGAATATTAAAAGGATTGGTGAAAGTTTTTTGGTTGAAGGGACTTATAAAGAAGATGGTGTTTACACAATTACTAAAGAGAATAATTTAATCATGGGTGGTAAGGTAATATCTTTTGACGAAGAGAGTTATACTCTAGTATTGAGTTCTAGTGGAAAGTTTGACAGATGGACAAGCCTAAAAGATGAAGAGGGGGCGCAATTAAGCAAAAATGAATTAGCAGGTAAAACAGAAAAAAGTAATAACACGATTAAGGATACAGTGATTATAGGGAAACGCTTTTATCCAAAAAGTAGCGTTCATGTTTATATGCAGACAGAACCACATGGTGAAGGACAAAGAGTATTGAACATTAAGGCAACAGATTACTTTGGAACGAATGAATATTATAGAGTTAGTAACCGCGATCAAATTATCATTCTAGAAGAACAGGGCGAATGGGTAAAAGTAAGACATGTTAGATTCCCTGAGAATAATGGATGGCTTCAAAAGAAGGATATTGAGTTTGGTGAAAAAACAATTGAAGCAATTCAACCTCTAACAGAAAACGAGTACTCCTTAGAGAAGGTAACATCAACTGCATTAAAGAACTTTTATATCCTTGCTAAAGTAGAATTATCAACTAAGGAACAGGCATCTTTATTTGTTAAGCGTTTGAGAGCACTAGATAAATTTAAAGCTGGCAATATATATGTGTTTGATGAAATAGAGGCGCTTAAATTATTTGACAAAAAACCATTGGTTGATAAAGATTATATTTATGTAGCCGAGCATTTTATAGCTATGTCAACTTTTGATGCGAAAGATGACATTTGGTGGCTCCCATATATTGATTATGATTACCAAAATTATGGAGGAACGAAAAGTAAAGAATAGTCTTAAAAGATGTGGCACTTGTTTATGATTTAGTGTAGATGAGAATATTGCGGTTTGACATGCATCCAAAACGCAACATACCAAAGCGCTTTAAATGCATAAAACCCGCAGCATATTAAAAAAACAAAATATGAAGACCATAAAATTAATTCCAACCATTACCTTTCTTTTGGTTATTTTTTCTTGTTCTAGCAAACCAGATAGATCTGATTATTTAGGCACATGGACGAATGGTAATGACGTGATGAATATTTCACAAGTTGGTGAAGATTTTTTAGTTGTTGGACATGATGATGGCATATACACAATTTCTAAAGAGAAAAAATTAATTAGGCCTGGGCAAGGCAATACCATATCTTATGACAAAAAAGATACAACTTTAATATTAAGTACATCCATAAGTGGTCTTGATAGATGGACAAGACTACAAGATGAAGATGGGGATCAGACAACCAAAAATGAATTAGCAGGTAAAACAGAAAAAAGTATCAGTCCTATCATGATAATTGGTTTAGTAATACTTCCGTTTATAATTTTAATAATTATTTATATGATAATTCATAGTAAAGATGTAAGAGCAGACGACCTTAGACTAGAAAACGAAATAAGGGAAATAAACAGGAAACGCAGGATGGAAGAACAGGAATTGGATAGAAAACGCAGGATGGAAGCAGAGGAACTAAAAAAGCAACTAAGAATTGAAAAGGAGACGCTTTACGGACCGCTTACCCGTGAGATTGGAGGCTATTCGTCATTACCTGTTATCGAATTATATGATGAAAAAGATGTGATATTTATCGGTGACAGAGAGCTGAAATATAAGATGATACTGGGCTATAACTTGGATGACAATACGCAGACCATTACCCAGGGTGGAAATATGCAGGCCAAAACGTCTACTGGCAGCATGCTCGGCAGGGGTATCGTTGGAGGGGTGCTCCTAGGTGGCGTGGGTGCCCTGGCCGGGGCTGCTACCGCTAAGAAAAACATACAGACTGATGCAAGCGTGACCACCACTAAACATTCCTACAAAGTCCATATCTACATAGCAAGTCCCACTGATCCACGCCTTACGGTAGAGTGCGGTGCTTATAATAATTATGCAAGGGACCTTGCGGCCACGCTAAACTATATAATTTATAAGAATAATTCCTAAAGTGTTTGTCAATATAACTTTGATTTCAGCCGGTTTGGGTTTGATTTCGGTAGCACTTATATATAGTGGCTTTATCTAACTAGCTGAATTTGACAGAAAACACTTTGCAATAATCACCGAAACTACTAACTTTACGCATTACTGCTATAGATGCAGTGGTGCCACACTCCTTGTTTG
>JAGVVH010000154.1 GCA_019135895.1 Bacteroidota bacterium
GGCTATGATGACAAATAGGAATGGTCAAGGCGAGCATACCGTTTGCCGATAAAATATGAGTTCTATTTCTATAGGACTGTTTTTGATAACTTTCCGAATCTTCTAATAAAACATTATCAGCAGCTAAAATAAGTCCGAAATATTCCACCGGAGGGAAATAGGCAGAAGAAAGTATCAGCTCTGACATCACAAAATTAATTATCTTGCGATCACTAATTTAGAAGTATAGACATTATTATTATTAACTACCTTAATAAAATAGATACCATCGGCTAGGTTATTCAAATTAAGGAATAATTCCTGAGAAGCATTAAATTTGCAACTATAGACCAAATTCCCAAGCAAATTATAGATATTGCAATCGCTTGAAGAGTAGCCAAAATCATTATTAATAGTAACCTCACCGGTAGTAGGATTTGGATAGATATCAAGTTTATTTGGAACAGTCGAAATCTCTTCAATTCCAACAGAGCCATCGTAATAAATTCCATTAATAGAAGTAGCGCCGCTATTATCGGGATCGAGCCAGGGTTGCAATTTAGCCGCGTTATTGGTAGTTGAACCATTCGTCCAGGATCGGGAGAATTTTCCGTAGTAATCATAACCGTCAAGTTGATCACAGGCACTCGATCCGCAGCAAAGGTCACCAACTATAAGTTTATTTGCATTAAAAAGAGGGGAACCCGATGATCCTTCTTCAGTAACTCCTTTATTATCATCACCCAATATCCAGCCTACTTTCCAAAAATAGTTGTAATAAGTTCCCCCTGCATTAACAAGTCTGGGAAAGCTGATTTTTTTATAATCGCCTCCCGGGTGATGGATACAAGCCCCCACAGTTGGCACGGTGGAAGCATTATCCCATCCGGCAAAATAGAGATTATTTTTGATAGTAGGGCTAATTGCACCGGTAATTTCCAAGAGAAGAAAGTCAGAACTTTGGGAATTATTTCCCTTAGCTCTTAGAACAGCACCTGCAGCACTTCGATTATAAACTCCGACAGTTGATTCGCAGGTATTGGTTTGGTAATTAAAATAGAACATCCAGGAAGCATTAGCTTCATAACAATGTTCAGCTGAAAGGACATAAGGAGTTTTATCCTGACGGACATTATTAACCATCGCGCCGGAGCAGAGATAAGTACCTGCATCCACAGTCAATTTGATACATACTACTGAATTCACCTGATTAATCCAAGCAGAAGCTTCAGGGCAGGTCACATTGATATGGCAATCTCCTTGAGCGGTGCCCCAATGACCTTTAAAACCCAGAAAATCACGGTAAGCATGTCCGATTTTGTTAATAACGAATGAACCTTTGAAAGGAACATCGGCAGGTTCATAATATTCAATAATAATATCCTCCCCAGGCAAATCCTGTGTATAGAAAACATTTCCTTCTTGACTATTTTGGGAAGTAAATTTACCTAATACAAAGCTATGGTCAGAAGTATAAACATACAATTCAGCAGATTCCGGAATAACGAAATCAGAAAAATGCACATCCATAGTTACTGCGTCAGAAGAGATAAATTCAGCTCTCCATATTCTGGCTCCATCATCAAGGATATCCATTCTACCTGAATTATCCATCGTGTAATTAACCTTGTGAACAACTCCTACTCTCATAGGGTTTCCCTTATCAGCATTAGCAATATCTTCCTGAATAAGAGAATTGTTATCTATTTCGGGCAATGTAATTTCAGGCACATCCATCGATAAATTATCGATTTTAAAACTAACCGGTTCTCCACCGAAACTAATTTGGGAATAGACTGATTCAATGGAGAAAAAGATAAATAAAAGTGCTGTAAATTGAACTAATTTCTTCATTTTTTGTTTATTATTTTGGGCTGCAAAGATACAACTATTTTCAAGAAAACAGGTTGACCTAATTGGATTATTTGTACCTTTGCATCAAATATTTTAAAATAAACTATGGGAAAAATCAAGAAGATAAAACCAGAGACAGAGCTCTTTCAAGGAAAATTAGAAGAATTAATTATTCAAGCACTTATTGAAAAAAACGGCGCAGATATTGTAAACATTAATTTAAAGAAAATAAATCATGTTTTTTTTGACAATTTTATCATTTGTACCGGAAATTCCAAAACTCATGTAGACACATTGAGTGATTATGTTCAGGAAATAACGAAACGAAAAGCCAATATCAAACCGACTTTTGTTGAAGGAATAGAAAATGGGGAGTGGATTCTTTTAGATTACTTTAACATAATTGTACATATTTTTCAACCCAAAGTTCGTGAATTTTATAATTTAGAAAGTCTTTGGGGAGATGCTGAAATACAACAGTTTTAACACAATTGTACTACTTAATTTTTTCAAATCAAATGGCAGCTACCGACAAAGAAAACAAAGAAGCAAAAGGAAGAATCAATTCAAAAATATCCATCAATAGCAATACAAAAAAACCAAAATTATCATCATATTTGCAATTTATTTATATTCAGGATATTCCAAGACCATGACTGAAACTGACAACATCAAGTTCAAACAAATGGTGGTTAATCATGAAATCAAAGAGTTGGAATATGTTCAAAAGAATAATATCATTAATATATTTCTAAAAGAAGAAGTTATCAATTCAAAGTCAGCTTACGAGAAGTATCGTAATAAAAACTTAGAAGGCCCTCATTTTTATCTAAGGATATCTGATTACAAAGTATTTAATGACAATTTGCTTCAAATAAAAAAACAGGCTATAGAAAACAGATTAGCTTCTGATACAACTGCAATAAGATCGAAAATTGAGAACGACTATGATTTCCCTGTCAAAGAGAACACCACCCCGGGATGGGGTAAAGAACTAATTTGGTTATTGCCTCTTGTTATCATCATGGTTTTTTTCATTTACTCAATGAGATCCATGCGTGGAGGCGGCGGAGCAGGAGGTGGTCTTTTCAATATCGGGAAGTCAAAAGCACAGTTATTTGATGAAAAATCAAGTTTAAATATCTCCTTCAAAGATGTTGCCGGATTAGAAGGGGCCAAATATGAAGTTGAGGAGATTGTTGATTTTCTAAAAAATCCAAAAAAATACACTGAATTAGGAGGCAAAATTCCGAAGGGAGCTTTATTGGTGGGCCCTCCGGGAACAGGTAAGACGTTGCTTGCAAAAGCAGTTGCCGGGGAAGCCAAAGTTCCTTTCTTTTCTCTTTCAGGGTCAGACTTTGTAGGGATTTATTTAAGACAGCTAAAGAGAAAGCTCCCTGTATTGTTTTTATTGACGAAATTGATGCTATTGGAAGGGCCAGAGGCAAGAGTGTGATGACAGGAGCTAACGATGAACGTGAAAACACCTTGAATCAGTTACTCACCGAAATGGATGGATTTACTCCGAACACAGGAGTTATCATATTGGCAGCCACCAACCGAGCAGATGTTCTAGACAGGGCATTGCTCCGGGCTGGACGTTTTGACCGTCAAATACATATTGAACTTCCAAACCTTAACGAAAGAAAGGGGATCTTTGAAGTTCATGTTCGCGGTCTCAAGATTGGTCCTGATGTAGATTTAGATTTCTTTGCTAAGCAAACTCCCGGATTTTCAGGAGCTGACATTGCCAATGTATGTAATGAAGCTGCCTTAATTGCAGCCAGAACTGCCAAAAAACAAATTGAAAAAGTTGATTTTCTTGCTGCCATTGACCGTATTGTGGGTGGATTAGAAAAAAGAGGCAGTATTATTTCTCCTCAGGAAAAACGGGTTATAGCTTATCATGAATCAGGTCATGCAGCAGTCAGTTGGCTGCTTCAACACGCGTCTCCCCTTGTAAAAGTAACCATAGTTCCTCGTGGCAAGTCATTAGGTGCTGCCTGGTATCTTCCTGAAGAAAGGCATCTTACCACAACCGAACAGCTTTTTGATGAATTGACTGCAACTTTAGGCGGGAGAGCTGCTGAAGAAGTTGTATTTGGAAAAATATCTACAGGAGCCTTGAGCGACCTTGAAAAAGTGACTAAGCAGGCTTATTCGATGGTAGTATATTATGGTTTGAACAAAAAAATCGGGAATATCAGTTATTACGACTCCTCCGGTCAACAAGATTATGCTTTTACAAAGCCATACAGTGAAAAGACTGCACAAGATATTGACAAGGAAATTCATGAATTGATTGAATCGGCTTATATTAAAGCCAAACAAATCCTTACCGAAAATATTGATAAACTTACTGAACTTGCTCAATTGCTTTTAGAAAAAGAAGTTATCTTTGCAGAGGATTTGGAACGCATTTTCGGGAAAAGAGAATTTCCGGATCAGGAAACTGAACACCTAAAAACCAATTAGTATGTCAACAAATAATGTTTCCTTTGATACAAAAAACACCTCTTCAAAAGAGACTGTCAGAAAAAACATTCGTCATGCACTGGCTTCTAAGAGTCCGAGTAAATTTCCCAATATTGATTTAACGTCAGAACTTTTTGACCCTATTGATGATGTTTTGTATGATTTTGTAACCAATTTCAGGAATGCCGGAGGAAAATACATTCCCTGTACAAAGGAGAATTTCATGGAAAGACTTGTTAAGTTGATTAAAAGTCAACAATATAAGTCAATCCTAAACACCAACAGTTCTTTGGATGCACAATTGACAAAAAACAATATTTGTTTTTCCAATTCTATTGACTCTTCTGCTCTTTCAGATGCAGTTATTGCCTATTCAAATATCTTAATTGCCAGAACAGGGAGCATGATATTTTCACAAAAAAATTCCCTGTATCCTTCTGTAAGAAATTTAGGCAAAGATATTATTGTAGTTGCCTTTGCCAACCATATCATCCCGGATCTAAAAGGGGCTCTGAATGCCCAACAGCAAATAAACGGAACAAACATGCCTTCCATTTCTGAAATCATCACTCCTACCCTTCCAGATCTTGTTGATGGCAAGGAGGTATTTCCCCCGTCTGAATCAAGAATTATCCTGCTACTGGTTTCCTAATTAATAATCAATGAAAAAGCTGATTACACGCACCTTAACCGGGATTGTTTTTGTAACACTTATTGTTTCCTCACTTTTTCTGAACCCAATTTTTTTCAATATATTATTTTTAGTCATAACATTATTGGCTACTTGGGAATATTTACAGATTGCAGAGAAAAGCAATATCAACCCACAATTTACGATTCCTTTCCTCTTAAATGCCACTTTCTTTACTGCCTTCCAGTTGATGTATTACTCTATCCCAATTTTTCTTTACCTATTATTATTTGCCTTAATATTAATAATCATCATTCCTGTTGTAGAGTTATACCGCAATAAAGAGAATCCTCTAATCAATATTGCCACATCGCTATTTCCCCTAATATGGATTGCTTTTCCATTTAGCATTATGGGCATGTGGACACATTTTTTTGAATCAGCAAGCACCGTTCTGGCACTTTTCATCATCATTTGGGCTTACGACACATTTGCTTACTGTGCCGGATCATTATTTGGGAGACACAGGCTTTGGGAAAGAATTTCTCCTAAAAAATCATGGGAGGGATTTATTATTTCACTGATTTTAACTGCCGCGGGTTCCATTGTATTCTATTTTATTCCTTTTTTTCAGAATTATATCTTTTATACCCCATGGCATTGGATAGGCTTTGCAATTGTTATTATAATTACCTCCACTTTCGGCGATTTGACCGAATCCTTATTTAAAAGAAAATCAGGCATTAAAGATAGCGGGAATATTCTTCCCGGACATGGAGGATTTCTTGACAGATTTGACTCTTTCTTCTTTGCAGCACCGGCAGCTTTTGTTTATTGGTATTTAATTTATCTGTTGTCCTAATCTTCCCCGACAAAACATTAATCGTAAATATCTATTCATAAATCCGTTCATAATTATATTCGGTAAATATCCGAAAATCATCCTCATCCACCTCATCTCTTATATAATTAACAATATTCAAAATATTGTCTTGTTCGTCATATTCATACTCTGTCCAATTAAGAATTCTTCCTTCCCTATCTGATATTTCTACTTTCATTAATTTCTTCCCTTCAAAACAATAAACCGTCTTTCTGTAATTATCGAGATCTTCTTCTTCTGTTTCAATAATATCCCCGTTATCATTATACTTATAATAAATTTTTGCTATCAGCATCTCGTCATAATCATAAATCAGATCCTTCACTTTGTTTTTATTATCATATTCAAAATGATAGGTACGGCGGTCTTTTTCAAGAATTTCATCCCTGACCCTTGTGATAACAAGACCATCATCATTATACTCATTAACAGTAACATATTGTCTATTTCCATCTTCGTCAAAATCTATTTGTTCAATTAAAAGACCTTTATCATTATAACGATATTCCTTTTCCGTATAAACAAAATGACCATCATCATATGAATCCTGTCTAATTAATAAGCCGTTTTCATAAGTAAAATGATTGGAGAAAGTAGGGCAATCTTCCCCATAGTAATTATTTTGTTTAACAACATTTCCCTTGTCATCATAAAAGAACTCCAGCTTTTGTCCCATATTTCCTTCTCCATCATATTGTGCTGTGGAAGTTAACTCCCCTTTTTCATTATAATCATTGACAGTTAGACTATCAAGACCATTTTCAGCTATATAATGATATTCTTTTACTATTTTTCCGTTTTCATTAAAATCATTAGAAATTTCCAGAAATTTTTCTACTACAATATCTTCTTTCCCATATCCTACTCTGGAATGGTTTGTACAATGCACATTTACTGTTTTTGGAATATTTTTCATTTCTCTTTTTTGTTATTATTATAGATTAGTTTATTAATAGACGCTACAAAGATACCCTTTTAAAAGGTAAACAAAGCATAATTATGTAAAAAATTGGTTGACAAAAATGCAAAAATTATTAGTAAAAAATTTTTTTTATTATTTCAACACCATTGTCAACACTACTTTCTCATTTTTTATTTCTTCAACAACAGATTGAGCCATTCCTGAAATTATAATCATACTCAAGCCATCAGAATCCTCAACCTGATTCAGAATGGTTTTCAGAGATTGATCAGCAGAGAATATGATAGAAATTTCGTTAGTTTGTTCTGAAAAGGCAACCGTTAATTCAAGCCCTCCGGTAGAATTTAAAATATGATTTCTTTTTTCAACATCTCCTTCTCTGAGACATAATTGTAAGGTTTCTTCAATAATAAGATTCAGGTTGTTAATTTGTTTATGTTGAAAGAAATGTTTATTGCAAAAAGCTTCCACTCCTGACCTCATGTCATAAAAATCGAACTCATTGTTGGAAATATGGTAATTAAAATTCCGAATGCGTTGAATAAAAGTGCGGGTATTTTCTTTTTGAGGATTGTCGAATATCTGAGCAGGAGTTCCTTCTTCATAAATGATTCCTTCGTCCATATAAAGAATCCGTGTGGAGAGATCGCGGGCAAACTTCATTTCATGAGTAACAATAGCCATAGTCATTCCATCGGAGGCAAGGCGGCGGATAACACCGAGCACCTCGCTAACCATCGTTGGGTCAAGTGCCGAAGTAGGTTCATCAAAAAGAATAATCTCAGGATCCATGGAGAGGCAGCGGGCAATAGCCACACGCTGCTGTTGTCCCCCAGACAACTCATCAGGAAAAGCCTCTTCCTTAGCAGCCAATCCTACTAATTTAAGCAACTCCCGTCCTCTTTTTTCTGCTTCTTCTCTAGTTTTCTTCAACAGCTTTATGGGGCCGATAGTCAGATTGTCCAGGACAGAAAGGTGTTCAAAGAGATTAAAATTCTGAAATACCATTCCCATTTTCTGTCTCAATAAGTTGGGATCGTTTTTAGGATCCATTATATCAAGATTATCCACCCAAATTCTGCCACTTGTTGGTTTTTCCAACAAGTTAAGACAACGAAGAAAAGTACTTTTCCCCGTACCGGAAGGTCCGATAATGGAGATAATTTCCCCTTTCTTTATTTCAATATTGATATCTTTTAAAACTGTCAGCTTTCCAAACTTTTTTGACAGATGTTCAACCTTTATCATGATACTATTTTAATTTTTAACTTTAACTGAATTTGTAAAGCAAACATATTCAACATCTTAATGAGAGGTTCTTTTTCTCTTTGGAGCAGTCTTAAGCTGAACTCGTTCAAGGAGAAATGTAAGCAGCCAGGCGAGCACGAAGTACAAAATGGCCACCATAATCAAGGGAAAGAAAGCATCGAAAGTCCTGCTCCGAATGATATCACTTGCTTTGGTCAGGTCTTGCACGGCAATATAACCCACAATAGCAGTCATTTTCACCAATGCAATAAATTCTCCCTTGTAAACAGGTAGCACTCTTTGCACAGCTTGTGGCAGCACAATATTGAAAAAAGTCTTTACTTTACTGAACCCCATGGCAATACCTGCCTCTGTTTGTCCTTTGTTAACACTTTCGATAGAGGTTCTAAACATTTCTGACACATAAGCAGCAAAATTCATAGCAAAAGTAATGATCGCCACCGTAACACCGCTGATATTGAGGGGGGCAAAAATAACGTAGAACATCAACATCAGCAACACTACTTGCGGAATGCCCCGTAAGAGGTCTATATAGACTTTAGCAACAATTTGAAGGACTTTATTCTTGCTCATTCTCATTGTGCAAACCAAAGCTCCGAGTAAGGTGCCCAGTAAGGCTGCCATAACGGAAATTAGAAAAGTTACTTTCAATCCATTCCAAAGTAATAGATATCGTTTTTCGAGAATAATATTATTGTAAAAACTTTCTTTCACACGAGCAAAGAAACTCTTTCCCTCAGTATCATTTGCTGCAATTGATTGATCTTTAACAGTGAGCAAAACCTGAGGATTTACAAAATAGCCTTCGGAAAAATTGACCACTTTCCTACGTTCTTCGGTGGCAGTCATATTTGAAATCACAAGATCTGCTTTTCCTGATTCAAGTGCAGCAATCAATGCAGAAAATTTCATGTCGTAATATTGCACAGGACGTCCCAACTTGTAGGCAATTCTTTCTATCAGTTCACAATCCAATCCCACAATTTTATTATCGGAGACAAAACACATTGGTTCACGATTTGCAGCAATTGCAACAATTAGAGGTTTTCCTTCCTTCACTTTGGGAATAGCTGTTATTTCATAATCAGAGCCGTCTTTTCGCACCCAGCGACTGATTATCTGATCCAATGTACCATCTTTTGTAAATTCTGTTAGAACTTCATTCACCTGTGCCAACAATTCAGTGTTATTTTTCGGGAAAGCAATAGCGGCATATTCATCGGTATATTCTTTCGGCAGCACAACAAGATCCTCATTTTTATTGGAAACTTTCAGAGCAGTTGTGTAAGCGGTGATAACATAGTCCAATTTATGAGCTTGCAGTGAAGCAACGGCATCCATAATATCATCGAAACACTGAACCTCAGCCTTAGGATAATGACTGCGAATATACATTTCACCGGTCGTTCCGGTCATGGCTCCTACTTTAGAAACAGCGATGTTACTGCCATCATTGACGAACGTATTTTTCTTATTCTTTTGAGCAAGATTTTTTTTCATCACCACCATTCCTGAAGTTGTTTCAAAGTAAGGGTCGGAGAAGGCAATTTCTTTGGCACGTTCTTCGGTTACCATAATGCTGTTTCCAATAATATCTACTTTCCCGCTGATAATGGCAGCAAGTAAACCTCCGAAGTTATATGTAGATATTATGGGTTTAAGCTGTTGTTCAGCAGCAAATCTGAGCATAAGTTCAAGATCAAACCCCACCACTTGATTTCCTTTAACAAAAGAAAAAGGGATACTTTCTCCTGTCGTCCCGATACGCAAGCTTCCATTTTTTCCGGTATTGTAAATTGAGGGCATTTCGGCAGTTTCACTATTATCAATCCATCTTTTGTAAATTTCTTCGTAAGTACCGTCTGTCTTAATTTTTTGCAGAAACTTATTGAAAAGGTCCCGTTGTGCAGTATTCTTCAACTGAAAGCCAATTGCAAAATTATCTTTAGTGACAGCATCATCCAGAAAGGCAAACTCATTATTTTTTTGCATATAGAATTTGCTGCGTACATTATCCAGTAGGATGGCATCACATTGTCCTTGTTTAAGAGAAGTGACTAAGTCTGTAGAAAGGTCAATCCGAATAATTTCGGCATTCGGAAAGTGCTCAGTAACATATTCATCCTGTAAAGAACCCAGTAATACTCCAATTCGTTTGCTATGAAGGTCATTGATATCGGACATAAGATTGGATTCTTCCTTAACGGAATAGTCTTTCACCACAGCAGCAATACCTCCTTTATAGTATGGTTCTGTAAACAAAACACTCTTGGCACGTTCCTCAGTGATAGTCATACAGGCACCAATAATATCGGATTTATTTGACAACAAAGAAGATATCAAGGCTCCGAAATCCATATTCTGAACTTCGAGTTCCATGCCCAGACTTTGTGCGAGAAGGCTAACAAATTCAATATCAAAACCAACAATTTGTTGTTTATCGTCAAAGAAAGAAAATGGTTCTGTAACTGCACTGGTTCCGAACTTTAGGACTCCATTTTTACCTTCCCATTTCATTTCCGGCATGGGAGCAGGTTTCCCTTTTTTGGGGAACCATCGTTTCATCATGTCATCATAACGTCCATCAGCTTTTAATGCTTTAAGAAGAGAATCAGCTCTGTGTTTAAGATTGTGATCCTGAGGGCGAACAGCCATCCCGTAATTATCAACAGTAATCAAATCCGGAAGTATTTTCAATCCGGCATTTTTTGCCAAAATATTGCGTAAAATAGGTTCATCGTAAGCTGCCGCTTTTTCAAGTCCCTTTTGAACGGCAACACACGCATCTAAGGGTGAATTATAATAAACACATTTGGCATCAGGGAACTTCTGCCAAACTAATTGGTCGGCAATAGTACCTGTTACAACTGCAAACTGTGAATTACTAAGTTCATCAAGCTTTGTTATTTCTGTCTGTTTCTTGTCGGAAGAACATGAAAAAAATAAAACACAGAAGAGTGAGTAAATGATAAATGAGTAAAATTTTCTCATAATTTAATATTATTCAAATGAAAATAGAGCGGTAAATCCTGTCATATCAAAAACACTTTTAATTTCAGCATTCATTTTCCTGATAGTTACGCTCCCATTCTTTGCCAAAGCTGTTTTTTGTATGACCAAAAAAAGTCTAAGACCTGAGCTGCTGATATACTCAAAATCACTACAATCTAAAATAACGTGATTCATATCGCTCTGCAATACAGGGGCAATTGCTTTTTCAAATTCAGCGGCAGTTGCCGTATCCAATCTTCCTGTTAATCGCACAAGGGTTTCGTTCTCAATGTTTTCAATTTTAATTTCCATATAGCAATTATTATAGTTTAAATTTAATTTTCAATTTTCTTTTTCATGGTAAAGACGTTGATATCATGAATCCGGGAATAGGTAACCTCATTCATAATTTGCCTGATAAGAAAAATTCCTAATCCACCAATGGGACGTTCTTCTGCAGAGAGATTCAAATCAGGGTTTTCAGTAAGAGTCGGATCAAAAGGAACCCCTGTATCTGTCACTGTAAAAATAAGATCATTTCCTTTTAGAGTAACGGAAACAATGATTTTCTTGCCGGGCACTTTGGGATATGCATATAGGATAACGTTAGTAACAGCCTCTTCGAGTGCTAAATTCAACTTCATCACCAACGGGGCATTTAATCCCAAATCATCTCCAACTTCTTCAATAAATTGTTGCAATAAGGGAATTTGTTCAACTTCATTTATGAGTGTAACACTCTTTTCATATTTATCCTGTACTCCTTTGAAAGTGATGGCCAACAGTGTGAGGTCATCCGACTGTTGGGCATTTAGTACATGATTATCTACATCTTTTAAAATAGCTTCAATCAAGTTTTGGGCAGAAGTGAATTTCCGTTCTGAAACAAAAGAATGCAGGCGTTCTTCACCATATAGCACTTTCTGTTCATTTTCAGCCTCAGTTAATCCGTCTGTATAAAGTAAAAGAGTTGATTCGGCTTTGATGGCAATTTCCTGTTGTTTGTACTTAAATCCTTCAATAAGCCCTAACGGAAGATTAGGAATAACTTTAAAGAAGTCAGAACTATTATCGTGGATAAGAATTGGCGGATTATGCCCTGCATTGCAAAAAGAGAGCATACCGTTTTTTAAATCCAAAATTCCCAAAAAAAGTGTGACAAACATGTTGGAGTCATTATTTTCTGAGAGTGTGTTATTGAGACTGGATACAATTTCGGAGGGTTTGCTGAAATGAAGTGTCACTGAACGGAAAAGACTACGGGTGACAGCCATCAAAAGTGAGGCAGGTATTCCTTTTCCCGAGACATCTCCGATGATAAAATAAAGACGTTCATTGTCAATAAAATAGTCGTATAAATCGCCTCCTACTTCCTTGGCGGGAATTAGAGTAGCATACTGGTCAAGTTCTTTGCGTGCAGGAAAAGGTGGAAAAGTCTTTGGAATCATACCCATCTGTATTTCACGGGCAATACGAAGCTCACTTTCAATCTTTTCTTTTGCGGTTGTAGTATCTTTTAAGGTATCAATGTAATGAACCAAATTCATCTGCATGTAATCAAAAGCATCGTGAAGTTCTTTCATTTCATCCTGAGTCCTGATATCAGGTAATACAACATTAAAATTCCCTTTAGCGACATCACGAGCACTTTTTGCAAAATGACGTAATGGAACCAATTGTTTTGAGATAATTCTGGTGATGATGAAAGTCAATAATATCAATCCCACCACAATGACCACAATCAGAATAATAGAAATAGAACGCAATGGCAGATAAATCTCTTCTTTTGGAAAAATAACTGCAAGAGTCCAATCACTCGAAGGCAAGCGAGTGAAATACATCATACGTTCCACTCCGTTCAGGGTACTACTTACAAAATCACTCTTTTTGCGTTGCATTGCCCGCCCAATTTCACGCAACTCGGGATTATTGATCTCTTTGGCATAGCTGAAAATCGTTTGATTCATAATCAACTCTTTCTTCGGATGCGTCACAAAAGTGCCGTTTCTGGAGAGCACAGAGGCATAACCTGTATTCAGAATCTTGACCGAAGAAACAATCTCAGTAAACCAATCCAGAGCCAAATCCATCGTAATGATGCCTACAATTCTTTTAACTCCCGCCGAATCTGAATAGATAGGAACGGAATAGGTTGTCATAAGGGCATTTCCTCCACCGGTGTCATAATAGGGTTCCGTCCAATAGGGTTTCGCTATACTGACCGGAATCTGATACCAATCCATAACAAAATATTCATAATTCTCATTTCCCAATTGCATGGAGATGACAGAATCACCCGAACGATATGAATAGGGAGAATAATAGAGCCCTTTTTCTTTGAAGTAATTGGGCTCAAAGGCAATGGCAGAACCCATAATTTCAGGGTTACTCTCCACAATTTTACGGGTTAGCATAAAAAGAGAATCCGGATCAGATTCGAGTTTCTTGATAATCCATTGATAATTGTTGGAGATTTTGGTGATGGGAACCAATATTTGCTCTATCTTCAGCACAGTATTGGCTGTCAACGCTTCAGCATTTTGATAGGTCATCTCTTCTATCTGATGCTTAGAAAAAAAATAGAAAACAGATAATGATATGATAAAGAGCAAAATACATAACGAAAGTACATAAAATACGATTCTGCCGGATAAGGATTTATTTGTTTTAAATATCATAAAATCATGTATAAAATTATAAAACAGGTTTATAAAAATCTTTATAAGGGATCTTCCGAGTGACAAAGCCTCCATCCAAAAGTGCATCTTGTGCCTTGATAAAGTCAGTTTCATATAACACACCCTTCCTGGCATTCGGAGCAGATGGAATCATTAAATCTAACACTTTTTCCAACATCCATTTTTGATGAGCATAGTTGGTAGATATATGCTCTTTTTTCATCACTTCTAGAACTATTTTAAGAGCCTCTTCAGGGTGACTTCGTGCATATTCCCAACCCTTTAAGGTAGCCTTGACAAATTTCTGCAAATCATCTTTTCTCGTTTGATAAGTTTTGCTCAGACAATAAAGCCCATCTTCCGGAATATTATATCCATAGTTCGAAAAAAAGAAAGTTGTTAATTCATCAGGATTGAATCCGGCATTAATAATTTGGTCATATTCATTATACCACATAACCGTCATAGCATCTATCCCATCAAGCATAAACATGCTGATAGAGGATAGAATCGGGACCCATTTGACATTCATTTTTTTCTTTTCTAACAAAGATTTGGGAAGTTCATCGAAACCACTTTCCCAAATTCCGATTTTTTTACCGTTCAAATCATTCAATGATTTAAAGTTTTTCTCCTTCTTCGCCACAAAAAGTAATGCAGAATTTTGAGACAACTGGGCTATGTTAACCATTTGAGTCCCTTTATTTACTTCTGTAAGAGCACTCACTAAAAAGAAGGAGATAATATCAACTTTCCCTTCAATGAGATATTCACTACCCTCCACAGAGGCCGACGGATGAATGATTTCAACCTCAATACCTTCTTGCTGATAAAAACCCTTCTGCTGGGCGATGTAATATCCGGCAAACTGCGACTGGGGCAACCAATGAGGCATAAATCTTATTTTTGAATAAGTGGTTTGCGCAAGAAGAAAGTTCGAAATAATGAAAAATAGAATTAAAAAAAGTGAATATTTATATTTCATGGAATATCTGTTATTTGTTGTATGCTACTCACTACGACTTTCAAACACATTTGCAAATTTAAAATAAATTTTAATATGAGAAAATACAAGGTATAAATAGCTCTATTTTTAACTCTCTGAAAATCAACAATTATTTTTGTCGAGACTTTTCGATTTTAGACTTGATATACTTTTGAAAATAAAAATCTTACTTTTGTGAAGAATATTACCAGAAAAAATTGGACTATAAACTATATTTAATCAATAAATTATAAGAAAAACAGCAATAAAAAAGTAATTTAATGTGCAGAATATAAGTATTGCCCTATTATGTAAAGATTTTGAATAAAATGAATTAAGATGAAAAAATGGAAAACAAAAAGTGGAATTGAAGTAATTCAAATTTTATCGGGAAGATGCAATGTGTTTTTACTTTCAAACGAAAGTAAAAATATATTGATTGATACATCCGTAAAAAGATTACGAAATAAACTGGAGAAACGACTTGATTCACTTGGTATAAAGACTATTGATTATTTGATTTTAACTCACTCTCATTTTGACCATGCAGCGAATGCACAGTGGATTAAACAAAGATTTAATTCAAAAATAATCATACAAAGTAAAGAAGAAAAATACTTGTCAACCGGAAAGAATATTATCCCAAAGGGCACAACTTTTCTGACACGTCCACTAATAAATTTGTTGGGAAAACATTTGTTTCATCTCTTTAGATATGAGCCCTGTAAGCCTGATATTACAGTAGATTCTCATTATGAGTTAACTGAATTTGGGAAGAAATTATATTTATTGCATTCTCCGGGGCATACCATTGGGTCAATGAGTTTGATTGTGGATGATGAAATTGCATTTGTTGGAGATGCCATGTTTGGACTCTTAAAATGGTCAGTCTTTCCGCCATATGCGGAGGATGTAGAAATGATGATAAAAAGTTGGGGGAAATTGTTAGAGACAAATTGTTCAGAATATATACCCTCACATGGAACTGCAAATAGCAGACTATTAGTTAAAAAAGATTATAATAAAAGAAGCTGAGTTATTGCTTTGCCCTATTTTTACTAATATTGAGCAAGGTGCCAACAATGATTCCCGAAAACAACATTGAAGCTCCCCCCCTGCTAATAAAAGGAAGTGTTTGACCTGTTGCCGGAAGCAATTCGCAATTAACCCCAATATGTACCAATGCCTGGCAAGTAAACCAAAATCCTATCCCGATTGCCAATAGCATTCCAAAAGTCCCCTCGCTATGTCGGGCAATCATCCAGGATCGGTAAAAAAATATTAAGTATGCAAAAAGAATTGCAATCCCCACAATAATTCCAACTTCCTCAACTACAGTTGAATAAATATAGTCTGTATCTTTTTGTGCAAGAGATTTTTTGATTACACCCTGTCCAGGTCCTGCCGGCATTAAGCCGGATCTGGCAATGGCTGCTTTTGCTAGTACCATCTGTCTTCCATACTCTGCGGTAGCCTTATCCACAGGCTGTTTTTCATCTTTATTTTTTGAAGAAAAATAATAGGACAATCTGTTCTTTGCAGTATCGCCACGACCGATATTCAGGGATAGGATTCCAATTCCTCCTATCATACAAATAAAGACAAAAAGAAAAATGTACTTAAGCTTCACATTTCCGATGAACAAGACAACCATAGAGGTAAAAAACAGAATAATGGCAGTAGAAAGGTTTGCCAGCGCCATCCCTCCGCAAAATAGACCGATAACTAAAAAAAGAAATAACACCTCTTTTGAAGTAAGTTGTTCGTCTTTATTTAATCTTAGAGCTAAAAATTTCGAGATATAAAAAACAACAAAAAAACCAATGAAGTAGAAAGTTTGAAAATTCTGGCCAAAAATTTCGATCGCTCTCCCTTTTTCCCCTGTCAACAATGTTATTATCATGAGTACAAAGGCAATAATTAAGAGTAAAAAAGAAAATTGAGACAAATTTCTATAATCAATTTTGTAAAAAATATAGATTCCTATAAAACAGAGAGCTATGTGAAACAATTGAGATAGTATTTTGCCTGTTGAACTATATACTGCATATAATGAGATTAATGACAAAATAATAGTCACAACCAGGACTATGAGATCTCCTTTAAAATTAATTTTATCAATCAATTTCTTGAACATATTGAAACCATTTTAAAGTTGAGCAACTGCTTCTATGAATTTATCTCCTCTTTCACGATAAGTTCTGTAAATCCCGTTACTGGTAGTTCCTGGAGAAAACAAAACCACATCGCCCTGTTTACAGGAATAGTAAGCAGTTCTTACGGCATCTTCAAGATTCATAGTAAAAAAAACTTCTTTTCCAAGTCCTGTAAAGAAATCCAATATCTCGGAATTGTATACTCCTTGTATTATTATTCTGGATACTTTTTTATTTATACTTTCCAACAGATCTTCCGTTATCAAATCAATATCATCAATATTCATAATCCAGGCGATAGGTTTATACATGCTTTCAAGTGCAAACCATACAGAATTGATATTTGTTGCCCTGGAATCATTGACAAAGTCAACCCCTTCAATACTTTTGATATACTGAAGTTTATGTTTAGTCCCTTCAAAATCTGAAAGGGATTCACTTAAATTCCGGTTACGGATATTGATCAATTTATCTGACAATGAAGCGGCAATAGATGCGGAACTTACTTCATTATTATAGATTTTATAATTATTTGATTTTTGATTTGCCATGATTATCTTACTTTAAGTGTTACTACTGTTAATACTGCCAATAATATTCCGATGATAATAAAACGTTGTACAATTTTAGCTTCATGCAGCCCTTTTTTTTGATAATGATGATGAAGCGGGGCCATAAGGAAGAATCGTTTTCCTTCACCGTATTTACGTTTGGTATATTTAAAATAGGCAACCTGAATAATTACAGAGAAGGATTGAATAAGGAATATTCCACAAAGAATGGGAATCAGAAGTTCTTTTCGAATAATAATACACAACACGGCTATTATTCCTCCAAGTGTAAGGCTACCGGTATCTCCCATAAAAATCTGGGCAGGATAGCAATTCCACCAATAAAAGCCGATACATGCCCCGACGAGCGAGGCCGTAAAGATTACAATCTCCCCGATATTGGGAATATACATAATATTCAGGTAATCTGCAAAAATAGCATTTCCTGAAACGTAAGCCAAAACAGAGATTCCGACCGCAATGATTGCCGATGTGCCGGTTGCCAACCCATCAAGTCCATCAGTTAGGTTGGCACCATTGGATACACCGGCTATTATGAATGTTATAATAAGAATATAGATTAGAGAAGACCATTTGCCCGACTTGTCTCCCATCCATTGTGTCAGCCATGCATAATCAAATTCATTGTTCTTTACGAAAGGAATGGTAGTAATGGTCGATTTTTTTGCAGGACTATTGCTAAATGATGTGGTTGTTTTCGACACATTTTCAAATTTGAAAACCTGTTCAGTATTAACAAATTTACTTTGTCTTGAAGTTTTTTCCTTAATAACAACATCAGGATGGAAATACATAATAACTCCGATTATTAAGCCCAAAATAATTTGCCCAATAAGTTTCTTTTTTGGTGAGAGTCCCTCTTTATTTTTTTTATAAATCTTAATATAGTCATCTGAGAATCCAATAGCTCCCAACCATATTGTAGCAAAAATCATGAGCAATATATAGATATTATTCAGCTTTGTAAGAAAAAGCACAGGAACCAAAATAGATGCAATAATAATCAGTCCACCCATTGTAGGAGTCCCCTTTTTCTCCATTTGTCCTGAAAGCCCCAAATCACGAATTGTCTCTCCGATTTGTTTTTTCTGCAAAAATTTGATGACTCCTTTTCCAATTATCACAGAAATAAAGAGAGACAAAATTATTGCCAATGCCGCCCGGAAGGAGATATATTGAAATAAACTTGCCCCGGGGATATTAAAATTTTCTAGCCATTCAAATAAATAATATAACATGTTTTTATAATTTGGTTAATGGTTCTATTTTATTAATCGTTAAAGTATTCACAAACAATTTCCATATCATCAAAATGATGTTTTACATGATTTATCTCCTGGTAATTTTCATGTCCTTTTCCTGCAACCAGCAACACCGCATTGTCGGGGAGCATAAGGCAGGCTGTTTTGATAGCTTCTTTTCTATTTTCAATTATCAATACATTCTTTTTAAAAGATACAGGAATCCCTTCCTCCATGTCAGAAAGAATCTTATTGGGATCTTCAGTTCTGGGGTTATCGGAAGTTAGAATAACTTTACTGCTATATTTACATGCAGTAGCTGCCATCACCGGACGTTTCAGTGCATCACGGTCGCCTCCGCAACCAACAACAGTAATAATCTCTACATTATTTTTAGTGATTTCTTTTATTGTGGAAAGCACATTATTGAGTGCATCGGGAGTATGAGCATAGTCTATAACAGCAGTGCATCCTCTCTGGTTTCTGACCAGTTGGAATCTTCCCGGGGCACTTTCAAGGTTGCTCAAAGAAACTAAAATCTCATCAGCAGGAAGTCCCAGTAATCTTGCTGTACCAAAAATGGCAAGTAAATTATAGGCATTAAATTTTCCGGTAAGTTTGAAAAACACTTCCTGATTGTTAATATAAAGATCAAGTCCCTCAAAACTGTTATCCACAATTTTTCCTTTAAAATCGGCTGCCGTTTGCAAGCTATAAGTATAAACGGATGTTTTGCTGTTTTGAACCATAACCCTTCCATTTTTATCGTCAATGTTGGTAAGGGCAAAAGATTTTTTGGATAGTTTGTCAAAAAAGGACTTTTTAGCTTTGATGTAGTTGGCAAAAGTCTTATGAAAATCCAAATGGTCATGAGTGATATTACTAAAGATAGCTCCTGCAAATGTCAGACCGGCAATACGATGCTGACAAATCGAATGTGAACTCACTTCCATAAAACAAAATTGACAACCTGCCAATACCATTTGGTATAAAAGTTTATTTAATGTCACAGCATCAGGAGTGGTATGAGTTGACGGAATAACTTCATCATTAATTTTATTCTCAATAGTGGAAAGCATTCCTGATGCATAACCCAGATTGACAAAAAGTCTGTGGAGAAGCGTTACGGTAGTTGTTTTTCCATTAGTACCTGTAATGCCAACTAACTTAAGTTTAGTACTTGGGTTATCATAAAAGGCACTTGCTATTTTCCCCAAAACCACTGAAGAATCAGCAACTAGTATGTAAGTAATTTCAGAGTTAATATCTTTCGGTAATACCTCACAAATGATGGTTGAAGCTCCTTTATCTATTGCTTGATTAATAAATAGATGACCATCCACTTGAGTTCCACGTTGAGCAAGATAAATAGGAAAAGAATCATCATCTCCGGGTTTAACCTCACGTGAATCAAATTCTATTGAAGAAATAAGTCGGTCATTACGGCCGATAATATCGTACTTTCCTATATGTTTGAGTAAAAAAGATAATTCTTTCACGTCTATAAAATTAATGGTTTACAACAAGGTTTTTACTAAAGGTTTATATCTGTTTTATTACAAAATACTTTTCAAGGTCCTAATATTAGGGTAACACAATTGGTTGATTTATTGAAATACTGTTCTTTTACACTTCCTCTTCCTTCAATAATAACCTTATATCCTGCCCTATTGAGTTCGTAAACAGCATTAGATGAAATCATATTCAACACATTTGGAATTACAGGATCTTTTAATTTAAAATTGTAAGCTTTAATATAGTTTGAGTAGTCGCTTTTTAAACCTGAAACAACATAAGGAGTTTTAATTTTTGAATAATCACCCGGGATCCCCAAATTTGACAGGATTACTTCAAGTTGATATTTGGAAATTGCATTAAAGCGAGGAATTTTTTTATTCTCTGCTTGATCCACCTTTTGCAGGGCATCAAAGTTGGATATATTTAATGTTCTTTTTGCAATATTAGCAAAAACCTCAACGGCAATAGAACTCTTTTTCGGAACATTGTACATGTATACAATACAGGTATAGCGTGGATTATCTGCAGGAAAATAACCACAAAAGGAAACGCAGTTTTTGCTTCTATTGTACGAGTGAGTTTTCTCATCCCAAATATCACGAGTCCCGGTTTTACCTGCAAAAGTGAAGTTTGGATTTTTAAATCTTTTTGCAGTTCCGTATTCTCCGTATACAACAGATTTTAAATATTCTTTTGCCCGTTTAATGGTTGATGGTTTACAAATTTGATCAGAGATTACTTCTGCTTGAAATTTTGCTATTGTATCATTATTTTCAGAAATATATTTGACAAAAAGCGGCACAATCATTTTCCCGTCATTGGCAACAGCATTAAAGTAAATTAAAGTTTGGATGGGAGCCATCTTAAATCCTGTTCCAAAACAAGTATTGTAATAACTGTGAAAATCCGTTGCATTTCTTTTTATGTTGGGTGGTTTTACTTTTCCCAATTGAGTAGAGAACGAAGTAGTAATATACATTGAATCTATTTTATTCAAATAGTCACGGTAGTTTTTATACTTGTCAAAAATCATCGAGGCAATTCCGACATTTGAAGAGCGTTGGATTACTTCTTTAGGATATGCTAAACCCTCAACTAACCCGGGTTCATCTACTTTTGGAAAACTATATTCTCTTGTTCCGGCTCTGTTTTTGATGATGAAATTGTGGGCCAGAATCGGATATTTTTTTGCAGTATCATTTGGTGTACGTTCCAGAAATGCCAAAAGTGATGCCAATTTAAAAGTTGACCCAGGCTCAAGCATATAATTAAGCACATAATTAGTTTGTTCTTCATAACGTTTCCTACTGGTATCACAAAGAGTAAGATTAGAAATTGCCTTTATTTCTCCTGTTTTGGTTTCCATCACTACCGCACAACCCCAGTCAGCATTGTAGTTTTTAAGCATCTGCAAAAGCTCATTATGTACAATATTCTGAATTTCCAGATTTATGGTAGTATGAATATGATGCCCGTCAATGGGGTCAATACTTTTATTTAAAGGAATATTGGTGTTTTTTACCACAACAATTTTATTAGTACCATCAGAACCATATAACTCCTTATTCATTTCATATTCAAGTCCATTCCATTGCCCGTTAATTTCTTTCCCGATAGCTCTTTTAGCCATTTCTCCATAAGGATTCAATCTAACATTATGTCTGGTAAGATTTAACCCGGAAATATTCCAAGATTCGCACAAAACAGGCATTTTATTTATAATCTCAATATCTGCTGTTGTAATCCACTTGTTTTCATTTTGCAGATTGGAGCGTAGAATGATTACATTAGAGCTGTCTCTCAGACTTTTGGATATTTTATTTTTGTAGTATTGAAAATTATAATTTGGAAATTTATGCTTAAAAAGTTTATAAAATCTGTTGGATAAATCATTTATCAATAACTCCAACTTATGAGAGTCATTCCTGTATAATTTGTTTTGAGAAGACCTGTTAAATGTTTTCCCATCAAGAGTAATGTCATATACCACTATTGAACTTGCCAGGACACGCCCTCTATCATCGTATATGTCACCTCTTCTGGGGGTCCTATTATTTTCTATCACAAAGCAGTTGCAGTCGGGATCCTTTGCAAGCGGATTATTCTCCCAGTCAGGATTTGTTTTGTCAAGGCACGAGCTATCAGTTCCTTGATATAGAGCCCTTTCAAAAATAACCAAATACATAATCTTAGTAAAACAGGCAATTCCAAGAAGGAGAATTGAGAAATAGACAATTCCCATTTTAAGATTAGAAAGATTATTTTGTTTTCCAGTCATACTAATAATTACTTAGATTCAGATTCATCACTGTTTTTTATAGAAATCTTATAGATTTTTTTGTCATCATTTATAAATCCTTTAGCTTCCATCATTTCAATCAGCTTTTGGTTGGTGTCATAAGAAATAAATTGATTATTATTTCTAAGGTTGGATATGTTTTTTTTATATTCTTCATCCAATTCTTTAATTTTATTTTCTTTTGATATGACACTTTTTTCATTTATAACAACAAATCCTGCCAGAAGAAAGAGTAAGAAAAGATAGGGGTACCATTTTAAAGCTGTTTTGCTGAGCAAAAATTCCCCTCCCATTAATTCCCTAAAGGCACTTTTATCTTTTTTTTCTTTGTTTGATGAGTTTGAATGCTTATATGAAGTTTCCATTAAAATATTATGATAGTCATTTTATCTAAAATAATTTTACTTAACACTAATAAATTCTTTTCTCTCGGCAATTCTTAATTTTGCACTCCTTGCTCTTGGATTCATTGCAATTTCTGCTTCTGAAGGAATAATGGCTTTACGGGTTATTAGATTAAAAGGAGAGATTGGATTCCCAAAAAAATCTTTTTCAACAGTACCGGTAAAATTTCCCGCTTTCATAAAACATTTTACCAACCGGTCTTCGAGTGAATGATAAGATATTATTACCAAGCGACCTCCAGGTTTGAGAGCATCAACAGTTTGGGATAAGAACTCCTCTAACACCTCCATTTCCTGATTAACCTCAATTCGTAGAGCTTGAAAAATCTGGGATAGAGGCTTAAAGTCTTTTCCTTGAGGAAGTATCGGCATAATTGCATCAACCAGTTGAGTTGTGGTGATTATCTCTTTAATATTTCTATATTTCACAATTTGAGCAGCAATTCGACGTGCATTATTGAGCTCTCCATATTTAAAAAACAGATTTGACAATCTTTCCTCCGAATAACTATTGATAATATCCCGAGCAGAGATCCCTTTTTTGTTATTCATTCTCATGTCTAGATTTCCTTCAAAACGATAAGAAAACCCTCTTTGAGGAGTATCAAATTGATGCGATGACACACCCAGATCAGCCAAAATTCCGTTAACGGGATATGCCTGATAGTATTGCAGGAATTTCTTTAAATGACGGAAATTGTGGGGAACAAACTGAAAACGTGAATCTTGAATATTGTGATTTGCACTTTCGACATCCTGATCAAAAGCGATTAATCTTCCATCTTCATTAATTTGTGAGAGAATTTTATTTGAATGACCACCTCCACCAAAAGTGACATCAACATAAATCCCGTTTTTTTGGATGACGAGTTCATCAATAGATTCTGAAAGTAGAACAGGATTATGATATAATGTCATTATTATTTTCTATAGATAGTTTATATTTTCCTGTATGAATTGCTTCGTTGAGAGTATTAAATTCTTCGGGATCCATATCAAATTCATTGTGATAATTTTCACTGTTCCATATTTCAATTTTTCCGTTATCAAGGAGAAGAACTACTTCACGGTCAATATTATATTGCTCAATCAGTGGTTTGGGAATAACAAATCTATCTTGAGAATCACATTCTAAAAAGGCAGTATTTCTTAAAAAGGCATTTCTGTATTTTTTAACTTCAACAATATTTCTGTTTAAAGAGTTAAGATATTGCATTTGTTCCTGATATGAATTCTCGGTCCATAGCATTATATGCTTGCCAAAACCGTGAGTAATCCAAAACTTCTTGCGTTCGTTTTCGGGCAATGACTTCAACAGTGCATTGGGCAATTTTAGACGCCCTTGCTTTTCTATTGCTACTTCCCAATAACCGTAATCAAGATTTGACATAATAACTCATTAATGAAAGACAAAAATACACAATTATTTTTATCAACTCCACATTTTTAATAAAAAATGATTTTTATTCCTTTAGATTGTCATAACTAATTATAAATCAATTAGGAAAAATTTGGATTGTAATTTATAATTTTGAGTTATAAACAATAAAATATTGATAACTTGATAATTAAAAAAATTTAATCATATTAATTTCAAAATACTTTATATCAATAAATTACAAATATAGTGTTAGTTTTATAAAATTAACTATTGTATTTACGACATAATTTTTGGAAATAAATGGAAATTTAAGGAAACTTTTGTATTTAAAGAATAAAATAAATGAATCATCATGTTTTTTTAAAAAAAAATACTGACAGAGTATAGTTAATAATTATTCCAAGCAATAGGTATTTTTTTTAATAATCAAACCAGACAATTTGGACAATTTATTTAAATTTGCAATTAATTATTGAATTTTGAACATAATTATGTTTATATCATTAAAATTCAAACAATTGATGTCTTATGGGTCATGAATTACATCTTGTTTCAGATTTAGCTCTCATTTTAATTTCTGCAGGAGTTATTACTATTATTTTTAAATTATTGAAACAACCTTTAGTTCTCGGCTATCTATTTGCAGGTTTTTTAATAGGTCCTCATTTTACTCTTTTTCCAAGTCTTATAGCACCAACTAGTGTAAAAGAATGGTCAGAAATTGGAATCATTTTTTTATTGTTTGCATTGGGATTGGAATTTAACATCAAGAAGTTGTTGAAAGTGGGGCGTACCGCAATGGTCACTTCCATCACACAAATGTTGACTATGCTCTGTGTTGGTTTTATTACGGGGTATTTTTTGGGATGGACTACAATTGAAAGTTTGATTTTGGCAGGAATGCTGGTAATGTCTTCTACTACAATTGTTATAAAAGCTTTTGGAGATTTAGGATTAAGAAACCATAAATTCGCTGACATCTCTCTTGTGGTACTTATCATGGAGGATATCATTGCTATTTTGATGCTGGTTATGATTCCGGCTATTGCAGTAAGCCAGCAATTTGCAGGTAAAGACTTTGTTTTCACACTGCTTAAATTTGTATTTTTTATTATTTTATGGTTTGTCGTTGGAATCTCAATTATTCCCACTTTTTTTAGAAAGCTTAAATCTTATATTAATGATGAAACCTTACTAATTATTTCTATTGGATTGTGTTTCGGAATGGTAGTGTTTGCAAATTATGTCGGTTTTTCATCTGCATTAGGAGCTTTTGTAATGGGTTCAATATTGTCGGAAAGTACTGAAAGTAAAAATATTGAATCTTTAACTAAGAGCATCAAAGATCTATTTGGGGTTATTTTTTTCGTTTCTGTAGGAATGATGGTAGACCCCATTATTTTGGCTGAATATTGGCAACCTATTATTATCATCACATTCATAACCCTTATTGGAAAAGCTTTTTTTTCGGCAATGGGTGTTCTTATTGCCGGGGAATCATTGAAAGTATCCATTCAAACGGGATTCAGTCTTGCTCAAATTGGTGAATTTGCCTTTATTATTGCTACGCTTGGAGTGTCTTTGGGAATATTACGTGATTTTATATATCCGGTAATTGTTGCTGTTTCATTTCTAACAACCTTTACTACTCCTTATTTTATCAGATTTGCAACCCCATTTTATAATTGGCTCGAACCTCATATTCCAAGTCATATTAGACAAAAACTTGATGAATATGTCATTATGGGAATTGGACCAAAAAGGAACAGCGATTGGAAAATAATTCTCAAAACATCTTTACTCAGAATCCTGATGATTTTCCTCAAATTGTCGGAAATTTTATAAATGCTATTCTTACACTGGGAATTTTAGCACCTTTTCTTTTGGGATTAATGACAAATAATCATTCAACTCACGAAATCAATTTGAGGCTATGGCGAATGAGTCGTTTAAGCAGAACAGGAGTGGTTACGTGGACTCTTTTTCGTATTTTCCTGGCAACTTTTTTTGTAATCCTTGTTCTTTTAAGATGTTTTCAATTTAAGGTCTTTGTTGGAATATCAATTGCTTTAGCTATAGTATTCTTTATCCTTTTTTCCAGAAATACTTTTAAGCGATTTTCAAAAATGGAGGAGAATTTTATTAAAAATCTTGAATCAAATGAGGAGAGAAAAGAATCAGATTAAAGTTGTTTTCCGATTTTAAGATAATCTTCATATCTTCCCACATCCATCCAGCTGTCTTTCTGATGAAGATACCCCAAAATTGATTGATTTTCTGCAAGTTCAAGATACAAAGGTGTAAGTGATTTTTTCTCGGTTGAAGAAATAAAGTTCAATAATTCCTTTTTTACAATATGAATTCCACTGAATGCCAATTCTATTGGATTAGGAGTCTCTTTGACTGTCAATAGGGTGTTTTCTTTACTATTTTTCCATCCGCAAAGTTGCATAGAGGGACGGTCGAAAATGAAATAACGGGAGGTGGAACGCTCTTTTACTGCCAGAGTGGCAAGCGCATTTGTTGAGAGGTGATGATTTATGAAACTTTTTAAATTTATGGAAGAAACAATATCCACATTATGAAGCAAAATGTGATCAGATCCGAAGAATAATGACTCTGCAAATTTTAATCCTCCGGCAGTGTCGAGTAATTGCCTTGATTCATCAGAAATCAGAATATTAGCTTCGAAATGGTGATTATTCAGGAAGTCAACGATTTGTGAACTAAAGTGATGAACATTCACAACAATATCCTTAACGTTGTACTGAATTAGTTTCCCGATGGTTATTTCCAATAAAGTCTGACCGTTTATTTCCACCAATGCTTTTGGTTTATCGGCAGTTAATGGATAGAGTCGGGTTCCAAGACCCGCTGCAAAAATCATAGCTGAAATTTTCACCGGCACAAAGATTTTGTTTAAACTAAAAAATCTCTCACAAGTAAGAATTTGCAAGAGATTTTTGTCTTTGAGGTAGCGGGGGCAGGACTTGAACCTACGACCTCCGGGTTATGAGCCCGACGAGCTACCACTGCTCTACCCCGCACTGTATTTAAGGATGCAAAGATACAATTTAATCTAGTTTTACTAGTGCAAAAAGTAAAGAAAACGAGTCGGAGCACACAAAAAGCAGGTAGAAATAATCATAAATATTTCAGATTATTTCTTTAACGTTTACAAACTGATTTTCAAGCAATTTATATAGATAAAATCCTAAATATGGAGTTTTTATTAGAATAGATAGGCTTCAAGAAACTCATATTAAAATTATTTTTTGTACTTTTGAACTTTAAAGATTGCATGATGACCCATAAAATTTTATTTTTAATCTCCTTATTACTTCTCGTATCAGTTTCAGTTTTTGCTCAAGATGACAACCTTTTAGAAGATGAAGTTTATATAAAGTCTCTGGATAGCTCAATTGCTGATAATCCTATTTATTTGGGAGATGCAGCCTGTATGAAATTAGATTCTATTGTCAATTTTGCACTTTCACATATTGGGGCTCGTTATAAATATGCATCCGAAGGTCCTACTAGTTTTGATTGTTCAGGATTAATGTTCTACACTTTTAAACATTTTGGGATTACTCTTGGTCGTAGTTCCCGAGATCAGTATGCGATGGGAGTTAAAGTTAAAAAAAATGATATCAGAAAAGGGGACTTGGTTTTTTTTCTACGGGGAAAGAAAGGTCGTCGTTATATTGGACATGTTGGTTTAGTAATTGAGGTTGATTCAAATCATAATTTCAGGTTTGTTCACGCGTCCAATCCACAATATGGGATTCGCATCGATGAATCAACAAGAGCTGGTTATATAGGTTCATATGCAGGGGCACGCCGTATTATTCAGTGTGATGGAGAAACACAACATTATGTATTGCCTAATAAGCCTCTTAAAGACACTACTGTTGTTGCGATTGATTCATCAAAAAAGGAGACTATGGCCGCAAAAGTTGTTCCCGAGAAACAAGTTGTTAAGCCAAAAGTTATTTATCATAAAGTAAAAAAAGGGGATACTCTTTCGTCAATATCCCGAAAATATCATGTACCTGTTGCCAACATAAAAAAATGGAACAGGCTTAGGTCTGACTTAATCAAAATTGATCAGCGTCTCAAAATATACAGATAAAAAAAACGGCTGTCTTTGGACAGCCGTTTCAGTTAGTATAATTGAAGAAATTATTTCTTAGTATTTTTCTTGGTAAGTTTATGTTTTTTCACAAAGTCAACAAGAACTTCTTCAAGGTTTGGTTTTCCGATTTCCTGTAATTCATAACCTATTTTCACAACAGGTTGCTTGATTTTAATGAAACGAGGAAGGTCAATTGGAGTTCCGATAACCACTGCATCGCAAGGAGTATTAGCAATAGTTTTTTCAAGGTCTTTCATTTGTTGATCACCGTATCCCATTGCCGGAAGTAATGTTCCGATATTTGGATATTTAGTATAAGTAGAAGAAATTTCACCAACAGTAAAAGGTCTTGGGTCAACAAGTTCTGCGGCACCGCATTTCATAGCTGCAACAGTTCCTGCTCCGATTTTCATTTCACCGTGAGTCAAAGTAGGGCCGTCTTCAACAACCAAAACTTTTTTACCTTTTATCAGTTCAGGTTTATCGATTGTAAGCACGGAAGCAGCATCAATAACCATTGCATTAGGATTGATAGCAGCTAAATTTGCTCTAACTTGATTGATATTTTCCAAAGAAGCGGAGTCAATTTTATTGATTACCATAACATCTGCCATACGGGCAACCACTTCACCGGGATAATAGCTTATTTCAGCACCCGGACGCAATGGATCTGCAACGCCGATAAATAAATCGGGAACATAGAATGGAAAGTCGTTGTTTCCACCATCCCAAAGAACGATATCACAACCATCGGGATCTTTTTCTGCTTCACGGAGAATAGCTTCATAGTCAACTCCGGCATAAATAACATTTCTTTTGGTTACAACATGAGGTTCATATTCTTCCATTTCCTCAATAGTACAATTGTGTTTTTTTAAATCAGCTACAGTAGCAAAACGTTGAACTTTTTGTTTATTTAAATCAGGATCATAAGGCATGGGGTGACGAACAGCAACCACTTTAAGTCCCATTCCTGTAAGAATTTCAATAATTCTTCTTGAAGTTTGTGATTTTCCACAACCGGTTCTGGTAGCACCAACGGCAATAACCGGTTTTGTAGATTTAATCATCGTATCTTTGGGTCCCATTAAAACGAAATTTGCACCGGCAGCATTCACAATGGCACTAATTTTCATAACATAGTTATATGGTTTGTCGCTATATGCAAACACACATTCATCAACTTTTAATTTTTTGATTAATTCAGGAAGTTCAGATTCTTTGTAAATAGGAATACCCTTAGGATATAAATCTTTTCCGGCTAATTCAGCAGGATAAGGTCTACCGTCAATTCCCGGAATTTGTTCTGCAGTAAATGCGACAACATTATAATTTTTGTTTCCTCTGAAATAAGTGTTGAAGTTGTGGAAATCTCGTCCCGCCGCTCCAATGATAATTACGTTTCTTTTCATAAAATATTGAATTTAAGTTATTTGAATTATACTTTTCTTTTTAATTATGAGGAACAAAGTTACATTTTTTTTCAAACAAAAAAAATATTTTTCCTACTATCGGGGATTATTGTCATTTTTTCTTAGTTTGATTGGCAACTTCTTCCATCATTTTTTTCAAAGTAGCTTCATCTGCCATAAAGTAATCTCTAAGAAAATTCATATCCTCGTCAAATTCAAAAATATAAGGGATTCCTGTTGGAATATTTAAATCAATAATTTCTTCTTTAGATATATTTTTTATAAATTTGATAATTCCGCGCAAACTGTTTCCATGTGCAACAATCAATACTTCTTTATTCAATTTCAGGTTGTCATGAATACTCAAATTCCATAATGGAATTATTCTATTGGTACAATCCATTAATGATTCAGTTCCAGGAGTTGAACCTTTTTCTTTAATGAGTTGATATCGGATATCATTTTTAGGATGTCTGGGATCATCAGTAGCTAGTGCAGGTGGACGTACATCAAAACTTCTTCTCCAGAGATGAACTTGTTCGGCCCCATATTTTTCAACCATTTCTGTTTTATTCATTCCTTGCAGAAAGCCGTAATGTTTTTCATTCAATCTCCAGGATTTTTCGACGGGCAGCCACATTAAATCCATCTCTTCCAAAAGAATATCCAAGGTTTTGATAGCTCTTTTCAACAAAGATGTATAGGAATATCTGAAATGAAACCCGGCTTCTTTTAAGGATTTACCGGCTTCTTTAGCTTCGTTTTTACCTCTTTCCGTCAAATCAACATCAGTCCATCCAGTAAATAGGTTTTTCTCATTCCATTCACTTTGTCCATGTCGTATTAATACTAGTTTGTACATAAATTATTTTATTCTATTGTTGATATCAGGAAATACTATTGTAGGTTTAAAAGATTTTGCATCTTCAAAATCCAAGGTGCAAAAAGAAATGACAACTATTTGGTCCCCGACAGAAACTTTACGGGCAGCAGGTCCGTTAAGACAGATGACTCCTGAATCTTTTGCGCCCTTGATAACATAAGTTTCAAGTCGTTCCCCATTATTCATGTTTAAGACCTGAACTTTTTCATTTTCAATTAAATTGGCTGCTTTCATCAATGTCTCATCAATGGTTATACTCCCTACATAATGTAAGTTTGCCTCCGTCACGATGAGATGATGTAACTTTGATTTTAATACTTCTATTTGCATTTTCTTATTTTTCTCTATATTAAATAATCAAGATAAAATATTATCTGTTATTGTTAAAAAATTCTATTTATATCTCACATTATCAATTAATCTAACTGATCCGAGATGCAGTGCAATACAACCGACAACTCCTTCACAATCATCAAGGCTTTCGACATTCATTAAAGATTTATCATCCACAATCTCAAAATAATCTAGTGTAAATTCGGGAATTCTGGTTATTTCAGAAACAACAAAAGATTTAATTTGTTTAACCGGCTGATTAATTAATTTCAGTGATTCCTGTAAAATTCTATTGATATTACCTGCCATTTCGAATTCATGCTCCGTCAATCTTCTATTTCTTGAACTCATAGCAAGACCATTTTGTTCCCGTATTATTGGACAGGCAACTATTTGAGTATTCAAATTGTAATCTTTGACTAATTTTTGAACTATTACTAACTGTTGAAAATCTTTTTCTCCGAAATAAGCTTTATCAGGGGAAATTAACTCTAAAAGTTTTTTTACAATAATAGCAACCCCTTTAAAATGGCCCGGGCGAGAAGCACCTTCCATCACATTTTCAAGAGTTCCGAAAGAATAATTTTCTTTGGGTGGTTCCGGATACATTTCTTCTTGTGAAGGAACAAAAACCAAATCTACCAAATTTTCAATTTTAAAAATATCGGATTCTAAATCTCTTGGATAATTTAAAAGATCATCACTATTGTTAAATTGAATAGGATTAACAAAAATTGAGCAAACAACCACTTCTGTCTCCGCTTTAGCCCTTTTTATAAGGGAAATATGTCCTTCGTGCAGCGCTCCCATTGTCGGCACAAATCCAACAGACTTCCCATTACTCCTTATTCTGAAAAGTACATCCTTGAGATCTTCTATTGTTTTTATTACAAGCATTTTATTTTTAATCAATTATTCAACTACTATTTTATTTCAACTTATTTATTCTGATTAGAATTATCTATGAGAATATTTAGAATGTCATTTTCAATTGTACTAAAAGGAGTTTCTATTATCCGACCGACTTCTTTCCCATCAATATAAAAAATAAAAGTGGGAACGAATTCAACTCCAAGATTATCGAAAATTTCAATTCCGGTTTTTTTACTTCTGTCGCAACCAACCAAAGTAATATTTTCCTCAGGGATAATTTCTGAATCGCGTATAATTTTGAAAAAATGGGGAAGATGTTCTTTTGAATCCCCGCACCAAGCTCCAAAAATTATGGTTGCTGTTAAAACTTTATCTTTGAAAGAATTAATGAGTAAGCTTTGAATTTGATTTAACGTAGTGCTGTCCAATTTGTATGATTGATAATATTCTTCCATTTCAGAGTAGAATTCTCCCTCACTTAACTCGTCATAATTTCCAATGCCTAAAGGGACATCATAACTCTTTGCCGTGTCCGTTACCCAGTTAAACGATTGGGAAAACGCGGAACTAATTGAAAATAAAGTTATTAACATAGAAAAAGCCACATTGTTCATTGTTATTTTTTTAACTTGCAAAAATACAATAAAAATATGGAAAGTTTCATTTGAGATATTTGAAAAAATAGACTAATTTTGCATTTGTATATGGCAACTCGTAAAAAATCAGAAATAAATTTAAACGACTTTTTTGGACTTTCCAAAAAGTATGTGGTTTATGCTGTCAAATCAGATCTTAACTTATATAGATTTGTTTTAAAAATGAGACGATGTTGTGGTGCCGATTTTTCATTTTTAGGAACATTTAATCCCGGAATCCCTAAGTATGGGGCACATTTTAAGATGATGTATTCACCCTCTTTGGATGCAGAAAAAATGAATGTTGTCGTTTTGGAAAATAAAACTTCTCATTTTAATGAATCAGAAAAAGGTCATTCAAAAGCTGAAAGAAGTCTTAATTTTCAAACACTTTCTCTATTTGAGGATTTTTTATATATTTTTAATTCACAGGGGAAGTATTTGTATACATCTGATTTGCTTGATTATGATTATTTAATACTGATTAATACTTATAAAGAATATGATTTTACCTCATTAACTAATCAACTTTCCTATTTTAAAAGCCTTAAAATGGTTTATGATTCAAATATTTCAGAAGAATCTTCTAGCAAATTTGAGAAGACAAAGACCCATTTTTTAAAAGAGCTTTTTTGCAATATAGAAATGAGTATTTCAAATTTCCATAATCATTTTGACAATAAGTTACTTGCACAAAGAAAATCAATTCCATCAGTTAATCTGACTATTCCTCCTCCTAGCGACTTTGAATTGTCGCGGATAATGAATACAAAATATATTGAATTACTGAATAAGGATATTAGTTTTGAATAGTATCAATTTTTTCTTTAATTGTTTTTTCAATTAATTCCCAGGATTTTGCTGCCGCAATTTGCTCTGCTTTTTTAATGGTATAATCAATCCCCTCTCCAAAAGTTTCATTATCAATCTGTAGAAAGACTTTATATAGTTTTTTGGGTGAATGATTAAATACTTCAATATGATTAAAATTTATTTTCTTATGATATTTCTGTCCCCAAGACAAAATTTTGCTTTTGTAATTGCTTTCTTCGTATAAAATTGCTTCTAAGTCCAAATGGGTAAGAATTAATTTTATAAGGATTTTTCTTGTTGAATTATAGCCTTTATCTAAAAAAATGGCTCCGATAAGTGCTTCGAAAGCATCTCCATTTGCAGATTTTGAGAAAATGTGTTCATCAATCATCATCATTTTATCAAGACCTATTTTTTTCGAAAGATAATTCAACCTTTCTCTGCATACAATTTTAGATCTCATTTCAGTTAAAGGACCTTCAGCAAAAAATGGAAATTTTTTAAAAAGGAAATCAGCAACTATTGCACTCAATATTGCATCACCTAAATATTCCAATCTTTCGTTATTTAATAACCCAAAAGCAGGATTTTTAGAAGAAGCAGACTTATGGATAAAAGCAATTTTATAGAAATCAGTTTTCTTTGGAGTAAATCCAAAGACATTTTTCATATATTCAATAAACTCTTTTTCTTTGTTATCTTTACTAAGAAACACCATTTTTACATCAAGTTCAGATTAGTCAATTTTTTTAAAGAGAATTGAGACATTATGACCACCAAAACCAAATGAATTGGAAATAGCAGCTTTGATAACTTTTTGCAAAGGTTTTTTGATTATGAAATTTAAATCTGGAATTTGGGGATCTTTTTCATCAAGATTGATAGTCGGGGGAATAATTCCCTCTTTTAGAGACAAAATAGTCGCTATTCCTTCAACAGCTGCCGCGGCACCTAATAAATGTCCAGTCATGGATTTTATTGAATTGATAGCTATATTAGCTGCATGTTCTTTGAATAGCAACTTAATAGCTTTGCATTCAGCCAAATCTCCGGCAGGTGTAGAAGTACCGTGAGTATTTATATGATCAATGTCTGTTAATTTAAGATTTGCTTCTTCAATAGCTAATCTCATCGAATTGGCAGCTCCGGTTCCTTCCGGTTCAGGTAAGGTAATATGAAAAGCATCTGCAGTGAGACCAATTCCACCTATTTCAGCATATATTTTTGCCCCGCGTGCTTTTGCATGTTCATACTCTTCCAATATTAGTATGCCGGACCCTTCACCTATCACAAATCCATCACGCTTTACATCGAATGGTCGTGAGGCTTTTTGACATTCATCATTTCGGGTAGAGAGTGCATGCATAGCATTGAAACCTGCAACGACAGGCTCCGCAATACACGCTTCAGAACCACCTGAAATAATGATATCAGCTTTTCCCATTTTGATATAGTAATATGCATCAGCAATAGCGTTTGCTGAAGACGCACAAGCAGATGTTGTAGTATAATTAGGTCCCTTAAAACCAAAGTAAATGGAAATCCAACCGGGCATTATGTCAGCAAGTACTTTAGGAATAAAATAAGGGCTGAATTTGGGGATTCTTCCTCCTTCAATAAATTCAAAAATAGTATTGGTTGTCGTTGTTAGTCCTCCGACTCCTGTGCCTAAAATTATACCAGCACGATCTAAATTAATTTTTTGTAAGTCTATCCCACTGTCTTTCATGGCTTCCATAGATGCAATCAAAGCATAATGGCTGCAAGGATCCATCTTATGTGCTTCTTTATTCTCAATATAATCAAGAATATTGAAATTTTTTACCTCACAAGCAAATCTTGTTTTAAATTTATCGGCATCAAAGTGAGTTATAGGATTGGCACCACTAACTCCAGTTAAAAGTCCATTCCAATAATCTGAAAGTGTATTTCCAATTGGAGTAAGGGCACCTAAACCTGTAACAACAACTCTTTTAAAACTCATTTAGTGATTGAAGATCGATTATTATTGAATGTTTTCTTCAATGAATTTAACCGCATCTCCAACAGTCGAAATTTTTTCTGCCTGATCATCAGGAATTGAAA
The DNA here is from genome assembly GCA_019135895.1 of Bacteroidota bacterium. GTDB lineage: Bacteria > Bacteroidota > Bacteroidia > Bacteroidales > WCHB1-69 > JAGVVH01. The sequence goes on from JAGVVH010000154.1 coordinate 35,408, forward strand.
TACCGAATTCTTTTTCAAATTCCATAATCAACTCAACTGTATCCAATGAGTCAGCACCCAAATCATTGGTAAAACTCTTTTCCAGAGTTACATCAGCTGCATCAACACTAAGTTTTTCAGCAATAATTGCTTGTACTTTGTCAATAATTTCTGCCATAGTCATTTGTTTTATAATTTAGCGTGCAAAAATAACATTTTTTTCTTTAGTGAGCATTTTTTATACTTTATTTTGCTCATCTGTATACAAATGCCTAATTTTTAACACTTTATATTTTTAGATTGTTTAACATTCTTTAGGATTGTTTAGGAAGCGATAAATATATAACGTAAATTAAGAGCAAAAATAAGCTTATTCATTTTCAAATCCAATTCTTTCTATTTTTTCTATATTGTCAATTTCTTTAAGTTTTTCTATAAGTTCTCTAAGTGATTTAACATTTACAATGTAAAGCATGATGGTTCCTAGAAAAACATTACCTTTGGTTTCAATATTCATGGAACGAATATTCAAATCCATCTGATCAGAAATAATGTTTATAATTTCTCTGATCATTCCTTTTTTATCAAAGCCATATATTTTTATTCCTGACAGGAATGCAATGTCCTGTTCCTTACGCCATTTAGCTTTGATGATTCTGTTACCAAATTTGGACATTTGCTCAATAGCTTTGGGACAATTGGTTTGATGAATTATTATTTCATCGTTAGCCATTTGGAATCCCACTACCGAATCTCCAGGAAGAGGATTGCAACAACTTGCAACAACATACTTAATTTTATCTGACGTATCATCAAGCATGAAAATTTCCGGATTTGTTGCCATTTTTTCATGGATAATATCATCTAAGGATTTATTAGTAATTTCATCAGAAACTTTTTTTTGAAATTCTTCCAACCAAACATTCTTTTCATTGGATAGAATTTTCTTTATTCTTGCTTTCGTTAATTTACCCTGAGCAATGAAATTCCAAAATTCAATGGGAGACTTAATTTTGGTGACCGCTTGAATTTTTCCAATGTTTTGAGGTATAAAATCAATCCCTAAATCTTCAAAATAGATTTCCAGTAATTTCATTCCTTTTTCAGAAGATTTTTTTTGTTCAATCTTTATGGCTTCTTTTATTGATTCACGCGAACGGGAAGTTTTAACAAAATCAATCCATTCTGATTTAGGCGTCTGTTTTTTGGAAGTGATGATTTCTACCTGATCCCCATTTTTTAATACATAATCTATAGGAACAATATTGTAATTTACTTTTGCCCCAATACACTGATTTCCTAAACTGGAATGCAATTCATAGGCAAAATCAAGGACAGTAGAACCTGAAGGTAGTATTTTTGTCTCTCCTTTTGGAGTAAAAATGATAACTTCTTTAAGATCTAAATTCAATTTAATTTCATTCAAAAAATCTAAAGCGTTTGAATCATCACTTTTTAAAACATTTCTGATTTTTGACAACCAATCCTCTACTCTATTTTCATATTCAGCAGGCGTACGGTGTTCTTCCTTATACTTAAAATGAGCAGCGAATCCATTTTCAGCAATTTCATCCATCCGTTTGGATCGAATCTGAACTTCTACCCATTTTCCGCTGTTACTCATTGCAGTAACATGCAATGACTGATATCCATTGGGTTTGGGATTAACTAAAAAGTTACGTTCACGAGAGGAATTTGTTTTATATAATTTTGTAACAATATCATATATTGACCAACAAATTTTCATTTCATCAGCAGGGTCGCTGTCAAATACAAAGCGAACAGCAAAAATGTCATAAATGTCTTCAAAATCTATCTTTTTTCTTTTCATTTTCTGATAAATTGAAAAAATTGATTTTGTACGACTAGACATTTCAGCAGAAATACCATTTTCTTCCAACTTCTTTGTTATCGGCTTAACAAAATCCTCAATTAAAGCAAATCGTTCCGACTCTGAGCTCTTTAGTTTGTTGTATATCAAATTATAAGCAATTGGGTCTGTATATTTCATGGCATAATCTTCAAGCTCACTCTTAATTTTGTAAAGTCCAAGTCTATGTGCAATAGGAACATAAAAATAAGAGGTTTCAGAAGATATTTTTAGCTTTTTCTCATCAGCCATAAAATCAAGAGTTCGCATATTATGCAAACGGTCTGCTAGTTTTATCAAAATTACTCTGATATCATCCGACATAGAAAGAAAAATTTTCCTGAAATTTTCTGCCTGAATGGATGTATCGGGATCAAATTCAATATCATCAATTTTTGTAAGTCCGTCAATAATTAGTGCTATTTTATCTCCAAATATTTCTCTTATATCAGCAATAGTATATTCAGTATCTTCCACAACATCATGTAAAAAGGCACATACAACAGAAGTCGTTCCAAGATGAATTTCTTCAGAAACAATTTTGGCAACAGCCAAAGGATGATAAATATAAGGTTCTCCACTTTTACGTCTCATGTCCTTATGGGCATTGACAGCAAGCGTAAAAGCTTTCTTTATCATTTTCCTTTGCTCTTTATTGGTTTTATCATATAGATAAGTGAGAAGTTCTCTATATTTTTGAATTATGGTAGCATTTTCTAACTCTTCATTAGGAATATAAGTGTCCATTTGTTATTATATGTGTATTATTTTTTGATAAATTTCTCAACCAAAATATTATTAAAGTCAATAATTTTAATTAAATAAAAGCCTGCTTGATAATGTTGAATATCTATTTTTGTCACTCCTGAGGATAATTCTTGTTTAGCTATTAATTTGCCCGTAAGGTCAAATATCTCTGCTAATACAGGATGGTTATCACATTGGGTGGAAATATATAGATAATCATTTGCAGGATTTGGATATAGTGTATAGCGGTTTTCAGATACAACATTTTCATTAATTCCAATTACTTCCAATGCCTTAATTACTGCCTGATGAGCATCTACTTTTCCATAGCCAAATCTTTCAACCCCACTTTCTGCAGTGAATTGATCCTGATAGGCAGTTTCATGCAATATCTCTTTAACCTGAGCTGAAGATAAATTCGGATTAGCTTGTAACATTAATGCCACAACTCCGGCCACAAAGGGTGATGACATGGAAGTTCCAGATAAGGAAATAAATTTATATTGCCTGTCATTAAAAGTGACGGTGGTCGTTGCAGCTCCGACAGAATGATTTGTAAAACTAGAAATTGCTGCTACTACATTTTTTCCCGGAGCAGATATTTCAGGTTTAGTCCGATTGTCAATGGTTGGTCCATAACTTGAAAAATCACAAATTCCACCACCAATAAAATAACCGGCATAATTTTGTGACCGCGATTGGTGAGCAGCTACCGTGATAACACTTTCTACATTTCCGGCAGCACCTACTCCATATTCAGGGTCTCCCGAAGTCCATCCCGTTAATCCCGAAGGTGCAACAAAAGGAGCTCCCCAATTACCAACATCATTGGTTAATTCTATTAAATTCCAAGCATGAAATTCTCCACTATCCGCCGTTACAAATAAGCCAAATTTATAGTTTGAAACTGAGGGCTTTTTCAGCCTGAATCTGACTTCAGGGCGTGAATTATACACATTTGATTCCTGTAAATCAATTTTATAATATAAAGTATCCTGGTTGTAGATCAGAAATGTGTCAATATTGATATTGCCATCTCCGGTATTATAAAAATCTGAAGTTGCCAGCGATTGATTGGTGCTGTTCATGAGATTTAAAGCAAAAGCAAAATGGCTATTAGGCGAACTTGTCATAGTAATTGATTGCCCCCACATTTTGGGATAAGTTGAGGCAAACATTATCTGGGATTTAAGCGTATCGTTACCTCCATTAAAAGAATGGTTTATATGAAAATTTACATCTCCATTGTTGCCACCACTTCCCACAAAAACGACACCTAAAGCTGATAATGAATCAATTACATTAGCAATTCTACCTGTACCATCCATACTTCCAAAATAATATAATCCCCAGCTCATATTAATGACAAGACGTTTTTGTTCTTGTTGAGCAACCTGATACATCCAGTTAAAAGCATCAATAATAGCTTGTTCATTAACCAAAATTGAAACAAACAGAAATTCTGCATCATACGCGACTCCACGATACTTCGTACCTGCGCCTGCACCTCCCGCGATACAACTTACATGAGTTCCATGATAATTATATTCATACACATTAAAAGTGTCACATTGTGCCTCCAAAAGAGCATTTTGGCCCATTATTTCCTTCCCGTAATTAAACCCTGAAGGCGCAGGACCAGCCGTACGATATTGATCCCATGCACCTAAAATCCTGTAATAAAGCATGCTGGTATCGTAGAAAACCGGATTGGTAAAATCAAATCCCCAGTCAGTTACTCCAATAATTACATCTTTGCCCGAATATCCCTCTGGTAAATCAACTCCAACCCAAACACTATCAACTCTTCCATCATGAACTGCTTTGTTGAGTTGTTGACCCTGAATATCAAATTTTTGTGCCTGAATATTGTTTAAGAGTAAAGAGAATATTAGAAACAACCATAGATATGATTTCATATTTGGAATATGTATTTTATTCATTTGTTTTTAATTTCAAAATCTCAATAAAATTAACAATATCAGTGTTTTGTTCTTTTAGAATTCTAATTTTCTCCCTATTGTCAAGAATGACAACTTTGCTTTCTAAATCAGCATCAATAATAATTTTGATTTTTTCAATTTCATTATTAAAGTTATTTCTTAAATAGGAAAGAATATCTCTTTGTCTCATTTCAATTTCGCCCTTCTGAAGTTCATTTTTTACGGTGATAAGAATATCATTATCTAAAATATCAGGTAGATTATTTTTAAGAGAAAAATAAACAGTGGGAACTTTATCAAAAACAACATCCAGCATATTGTTCCAATGTGACATAAAATCAAGCGAAGATTCCTGATCAGGTTGTGTTTCTCCCTGATTTATGTTGTCAGGAATCTCTTCTTGAACTAATTCAACTTTGGATTCTGATGATATCTCTTCTGGTGCTTTCGGAATAATTTGTGAATTGCCTATATTAACTCTATTGGATTGATTCTCAATCTCCTTCTGAGATTCTGAAGATGAATTATCATCCTGAGAATCATTGGCAAATGATGTATCAGTAATTTCATTTTTTACCTCATTCTCTATTTCGGGCAGATTTGTATCTGGTTTTAATGTGTTATTTTCCTTTGGCTGAATTTCTTCATTTTTCTGATCTTGAATAGAAGTATCCTTAATAATTTCTTTCAGAGAAGGAGATTTTTTAACAGGATTGATTACCGGGGCAACAAACTTTTGCTTAGATTGTTTTGGCATCCAGCCCGGAGCTTTGTCATCATTTTTTTTCGTTTCACTATCACTCCCGTGATTGCCTGACTGCAGCTTTTGCTTTATATTGATAGTTTGCATTGATTTGCATTAAGCAAATTTCTACAGATAAGCGTTTGTTATTGGATAATTTATAATTAAAATCACAAAGATTGGCTAATTCCAGTGCTCTTACTAATAGCATTTTATCAATTTTTTTTGCCTGTTCAGAAAATTTAGCCTTCACACTATCAGATACTTCCATCAACCGAATGGTATTATGATTCCTGGCCATCAACAAGTTACGAAAATGAGCTGCCAACCCGGCAATCAAATGCTGAGCATCAAATCCTTTATTTAATATATCATCTAGGAGTAACAACGAGGAAGTCTGATCTTCACTAAACAGAAAATCAGTCATTTTGAAGTAATTATCAACATCCAATACATTCAAATTATCAATTGCAGCCTGATAGGTAATGTTTTTTCCTGTAAAACTTACCAACTGGTCAAAAATAGACAAAGCATCACGGAGGGCTCCATCTGCTTTGGCTGCAACAATTCTCAGTGCTTCCCGATCAGCAACAACATTTTCATTGGTTGAAACATACTGTAATAGTTTGATAATATCATCATCCTTGATTCTCATAAAATCATATACCTGACAACGTGACAGAATGGTAGGAATAATTTTATGTTTTTCAGTAGTTGCCAAAATAAATTTTGCATAAGAAGGAGGTTCTTCCAAAGTCTTTAAGAATGCATTAAAAGCCTGATTCGAAAGCATATGAACTTCATCAATAATATATACTTTATATTTTGCTCCCTGTGGCGAAATACGAACCTGATCAACTAATGCTCGGATATCATCAACTGAGTTGTTTGAAGCAGCATCTAATTCATAAATATTAAAAGATGTCGATTCATTAAACAATCGACAGGATTCACACTCGTTACAAGGTTCACCATCTTCGGTAAGATGCAAACAATTCAAAGCTTTGGCAAAAATTCTAGCACATGTTGTTTTGCCAACGCCTCTTGGCCCACAAAACAAAAAAGCTTGTGCAACCTGCCCAGACTTGATGGCATTTTTTAATGTAGATGTGATGGTATCTTGCCCTACTACTGATTTAAACGTCGAAGGACGGTATTTTCGAGCTGAAACAATAAAATTATCCATAATGAATTAATGAGTAAAGATCTAATTTAACATATAAGGTTCATCAACTTGCATCTCTATTACTTTCTGCAAAAATATAAATAATTTGTCTTTTTCTCCACATATTTTTTCTATTATTGTAAAAAAAATACAGAATATTAAAATGTTGATATTCACTATATTATTATATTGCTAATGATAAATTTGAGTCTTGAAGGGAAAGAACTTCCCATTATGGAAGAATTTTATTCTTTACAAGGAGAGGGGTTTCATTCGGGTAAACCTGCCTATTTTTTAAGAGTTGGGGGATGTGATGTGGGCTGTTTTTTTTGTGATGTCAAGGAATCATGGGATGCCTCAAAGCATACTTTAACCCCTACAGATGAGGTTATTGCACGGATCGCTTGCAATCCTTCAGGTGCAGTAGTTGTTACTGGTGGCGAACCATTACTATACAATATGAATTATTTGTGTGATGAGCTACATAAATTGGGGTTTTTGCTTTTCCTCGAAACTTCCGGTTCAGAACCTCTTAGCGGCTGCTGGGATTGGATTTGTCTTTCTCCAAAAAAAGATGCTGCTCCCTTGCCTGAATTGTTGAAGATTGCCAATGAACTTAAAGTGATTATATATGATGAGGATGATTTTGTCTGGGCAGAAAAAAATTGTGCAAAAGTTAAAGAACAATGTTTGCTCTATTTGCAACCTGAGTGGAGCAATGCTAAAAAAATGATGCAACCTATTGTTGATTATGCTCTGAATAATCCAAAATGGAGAGTCTCCATTCAGAGCCATAAGTATATGAAAATTCCTTAATAACTTTTAAACATTAAATCTGATGTGAAGTATATCACCATCTTGTACTTCATAGTTTTTGCCCTCAACAGACAGTTTTCCCGCTTCCTTGCATTTTAATTCCGACCCATAAGTTTTCAAATCATTATATTTGATTACTTCAGCCCGGATAAATCCTCTTTCTAAGTCACTGTGAATAGATCCGGCAGCCTGAGGTGCGAGCATTCCCTTGCGAATAGTCCAAGCTCTGTTTTCCTTTCCTCCAACAGTAAAAAAGGATATTAATTTCAATAAACTATAAGCTTCTTTGATAACTTTGTTCACACCAGGCTCGCTTAAACCAACATCTGATAAAAAGTCTTTTCTGTCTTCTTCGTTTTCAAGTTCAGCAATTTCCGATTCAATTTTAGCTGCAATTACTAAAGGAGTTATGCCTTGTTCATTTAAGTACTCCCTTACTTTATCAACATAAACATTACCTTTTACAGCATCATTGTCGTTTACATTACAAACAAACATCATGGGCTTTTCAGTCAATAGCATCATATCGGCCACAACCGACCTTTCTTCTTCTGTAACTTCAAGAGTTCTGATATTCTGAAAATTTTCAATATGAGTTTTATATTTAAAAAGAATTTCAAGATCTCTCTTAGCATTTTTGTCCCCTACTTTTGCAGCTTTCTCAACTTTTTGGATTTTTCGTTCAATTTGTTCAAGATCTTTAACTTGCAATTCAAAATCTATGATTTCGATATCTCTGACCGGATCAATGGAACCCTCTACATGAGGCATATTGGGATTGTCAAAACAACGAATCACATGAATCAAGGCATCACAAAGTCTGACATCAGCCAAAAAACTGTTCCCAATACCTTCTCCCTGACTGGCTCCTTTGGCAAGACCGGGGATATCAACAACATCTAAAGTTGCATAAACCAACTTCTCCGCCGGTATAAAAGTATTTATATGGGCAAGCCTTTCATCGGGAACAGGACATACGCCAATATTGGATTTATTAGTGCTGTATGCAAATTCCGTAGTAACAGCCTTAGTATTGGATATACAATTAAACATTGTTGTCTTCCCTGAATTGGTAAGACCCACAATCCCACATTTTAAACTCATATTTTATTAATTTAAAAATTAAGCACTACATCTTCCACGGCTTTAATTTCAGGTAAATATTGTTGAATAGTTTGCTCAACACCTTGCTTAAGAGTGGCTTTTGCATGCGGGCAGGTTCCACAGGCCCCTTGTAATTTTACTTTTACAACATTATCGGAAGTTAGAAGTTAATTCTATAAATTCAATATCACCACCATCATTTTGAAGGTAGGGACGAATTTGTGAAATGATTGATTTTACTTTTTGTTCTAACGAGGTATTTTCCATGTGTCAATATTTTTGTTTGCAAAAATAACAATAAAAAAGATAGATGCCTTTTTTGCTGTCAACAAATACTCCTTTTTCCATGATAAATAATAATCAATAAAGTCATTAAAAAAATACTTTCATTGTTATTTTTTATTGCTTTTTACCTTCACTGTATCTGTTAATTAATAAGTAGGTCTGTATTTTACAAAAAAAAATTCAATAGAAAAAACAAATAAAAGAAGAGTAATATAGAAAGTAAGATGCAAAAAAAAAACAGCCAAAAGGCTGTTAGAGCGGAAAACGGGGCTCGAACCCGCCACCTACAGCTTGGAAGGCTGTCGCTCTACCAAATGAGCTACTTCCGCTTGGGGAGTGGGAGGGGGAGGATTCGAACCTCCGAAGGCTGCGCCAACAGATTTACAGTCTGCCCCATTTGACCGCTCTGGTACCCTCCCAATTGAGCCGATAGACGGACTCGAACCGCCGACCGGCTGATTACAAATCAGCTGCTCTACCAACTGAGCTACATCGGCTTGAGATTTGATAGTTTCAAATAACGTTCCCGTTTTATTTCAAACGGGCTGCAAAAATAGATTTTTTTTTGATTATACGGAATAGTCTTGATTATTTTTTTTCAAGGATTTGTTTATTATGTTGATTTTTAGTTTCTTATTTTTTTATACAACGGGTAATTTCTCTTTTTCCTATCGGTCCGGGGAGGCCTAAAACCTCAAATCCAACCTTTTTTAGGCTTCTTTTAACAGCTCCTTTTGAACAATAAGTGACTAAAACTGAATTTTGGGCCATGCTACGGTAGATTTTTTCGAATATTTTTTCACTCCATAACTCCGGTTGAACTGCCGGTCCGAATGCATCAAAATATACTAAATCATATTTATCACTTTCTAAATATATCTCTTCAATTTTAGCAACAGATACTTTTAATTTGAAATTTGAATTAATATTCATCCATTTTCCCTCATCAAATTGCATAATTTTAGAATGAATATTTTTTAATTCATTATCAATAAACAAATTGTAATTCAGTTGCTTGTACTCTTCTTCCTTTAAGGGATATGCTTCAATAGCATGATATTCTATTTTGCGGGCTCCAGTATTTTGCAATGTCAAAAGAGCATTTAGCCCTGTTCCGAATCCTACTTCCAATATCTTCAGAGCTTCTCTTTCTACAAGGAAATTAAACCCTGCATTGATATAAATATGAATTGATTCGTTTATGGCACCATGAATTGAGTGGAATTGCTCGTCAAATTCGGTGAGTTTCAGAGTCGTAGAACCATCTTCGGTTATTTCAATAACCCTTTTTTCAATGGGATTGAGTTCACTATTCTTATTAACGTACATCTTTCATCGACAAAGTAATACGCTTTCTGGCAACTTCCACATTCAATATTTTTACCATTACTTTCTGATTCAGCTTTACTACTTCATTAGGATTGGAAATAAACCTATCAGTTATATTGCTAATATGAACCAATCCGTCCTGATGGACTCCAATATCAACAAAGCAACCGAAGTTGGTTATATTGGTAATAATTCCTGGAACCACCATGCCCGGTTTCAAGTCGTTGATTGAGTTGATGGTCTTATCAAATTCAAAAACATCAAAATGTTTACGGGGGTCACGTCCGGGCTTTGCCAACTCGTTTATAATGTCCTTCAGGGTCGGCATTCCTACTTTGTCAGTTATATATTCTTTCAAATCAAGGCTATTTCTCAACAAGTCATTTTTCATCAAATCCTTAATTGTGGATTGACATCTCTTGGCCATCAGGTCAACAATATGATAACTTTCAGGATGAACGGCACTGGCATCCAGTGGATTTTCCGCCCCGTGAATTCTAAGAAATCCTGCAGCCTGTTCAAATGCCTTATCTCCGAAACGTGGCACGGTTCTCAGTGCATCACGGTGTTTAAAGGGGCCATTGGCATTTCGGTATTCAACAATGTTTTTTGCAAGAGAAGGGCCCACTCCGGACACGTATGATAAGAGCTCTTTGCTGGCAGTATTGACTTCGACTCCCACTTGATTAACACAACTGATGACCGTTTCTTCCAGACTTTTTTGAAGCTGTGATTGGTTAACATCGTGTTGATATTGCCCCACCCCGATTGATTTAGGATCAATTTTAACCAATTCTGCCAACGGATCCATAAGTCGCCGACCTATAGAAACAGAACCTCTTACCGTAACATCATAGTCGGGAAATTCCTCCCGGGCAACAGATGAAGCTGAATATACAGAAGCTCCGCTTTCATTAACAATGATGGCTTTTATATCACGTTCAAAGGGTATTTTTCTGACAAAAAATTCCGTTTCCCTTCCTGCAGTTCCGTTACCAATAGCAATGGCTTCTACTTTGTACTGCAAAACCAATCTTTTAAGTTTGTCGGCAGCCAGTTTATATTCCGATTGAGGGGGGTGGGGATAGATGGTTTCGTTATGTAAAAGTTTCCCCTGAGGATCCAGAATTACCACTTTGCACCCTGTCCGAAAACCCGGGTCAATTGCCAGAACCGTTTGCTGTCCGAGCGGAGGAGACATGAGCAATTGTCTCAAATTGGTCGCAAAAACATTAATGGCTTCTTTATCGGATTTTTCCTTGTACATTTTGCGCATTTCAGTCTCCATCTGAGGCTGAAGAAGCCTTTTGTATGAATCGGTTACAGCAATCCAAACCTGATCTGCACATTCATTATCTGCTTTCAAAATTAGCCTATCAAGAATATCCATTGCTTTTTCTTCATCCGGAGAAATTGACAGACGTAAGAAGCCTTCCGTTTCTCCTCTGAACATCGCCAAAATCCTGTGAGACGGTGCTTTTGAAATCGGTTCAGAAGAGTTAAAGAAAATTTCAAATTTTTCCCCCTCCTCTTCTTTCCCTTTAATCACTTTTGAAGATATAAAGGCTTCTTTGATATACAGATTTCGCATTCTTTCCCGAACCCGTTTGTCTTCGCATACCCATTCAGCAATAATATCTCTGGCCCCAGACAATGCTTCCTCAAGCGTAAAAACACCTTTTTCTTCATCAATATACTGGTTTGCAATATGTTCCAAGTCAACATCCCGCTGATCATAAATAACAAAAGCCAAAGGTTCAAGACCTTTTTCAACTGCAAGAGTAGCTCTGGTTTTTCTTTTTGGTTTAAAAGGAAGATAAAGATCTTCCAATTCGCTCATTGTCAAAGCATTATTAATCTGCTCTTTTAACTCAGGTGTTAATTTCCCCTGTTCTTCAATTGAATCAAGAATTGAAGCACGACGTTTATCCAATTCTATCCATTTTTCATGCAACTCTTTGATATTACTGATTTGTACTTCATCAAGACTGTCAGTAGCTTCTTTTCTGTACCTGGAAATAAAAGGTATGGTTGCTCCGGAAATAAGTAAATCAAGTGTGTTTTGCACCTGTTTTTCTCTTAGTCCGAGTTCTTTTGCGATAACAGATGCATAATTTCTGATTATCATATTAATAAGGTTAGGTAAATTGAATTGCAAATATATAGAAAAAAATAGTATTTTTGCCGTCCGATTTTAATCAAAAAAAAGATTGATTTTCAAATCATTAAAAGCAAATAGGGGTGTAATAAAATGATAGATTTTCTCGATAAAAAGATTTTTTCTTTTTCAAAGTTGCTTTTATTCTTTCTCTGTTTTTGGATCTCAACCAATTCTTTTTCACAAAACAGTTCAGGTTGTTTGTCTAACAATCAACTTGTTACAATTAGCCAAGGGACTATTTCAGAAATCAGTTCTCTTCTTAATAAAGAAAAATGGCTTCTGATTTCTAATGAAAGTAATGTTCCTTTAGTTATCGGTCAGGATTCTATTGATTTTAATCTGGCTATTTGGCAGTATTCAATGGGATATGAGGAAACTTTCGTTTATCTTTACTATCATAATAAAATATCAAATTATATTGAATATAAAACTAATGAGTCTTGTTATAATAATTTAATCGACTATTGTAAGTTAAATTATAAGACTGATTCACAAAAATTTTCCGAAAATAATATTGTCCATATTAATTTTTTGAAATCAAATAGTTTAAATATCATTTTTTCTAAGACAAACGATAATTACCCCCGCTATTCTATTTATTATTGTAATAAAAATCAAATAGATAGCTTAATAAATGTCAAAAAATCTATTCGACTTAAAGCTGAGGAAGAAGCTAAAGAAAGATTGACAAAAGTAATACGTGGAATAGCAATATCAGATTCTCTGCATAAGCTTGATATGTTGGACGAGGCCTTATCATCTCTTGAGAGTATTTTTGGAATAATACCTTCATTTGACAAGCAGATTGAGATGAAAATGGATTATTTAAAATCAGAAATAATTTTAAAAGAAATTTCTCTGTTGACTTCCGAAGGAGAACAACTTTTTGCAAAAAGAGATTTAGTTGCGGCAAAGAATAAATTTAAGAAAATTCTTTTATTAGATTCTAAAAACGAAACTGCAAAAAAAAGGATCTCTCAAATAGACAAAATGCTGGATGTTCTTTCTTCTCGATCCTTAATGATGTATGATTATGAAATACTTAATCCTGATGCGTATCAGAATATTCACAGAGAATTATGTGAAAAATTGAATTATAATGCATCTCAATATCCGAAAGGGCAACTCAATTTTAATTTTAATATTCTTTTTGATACTGCCGGAAACAACCTCACTTTTTATGAAATATTAAATTCTAGCATAAGTCAATTCAATGTTGTTCTCAGCTCACTTGCCCAAAACTCATTACTTGAACCTACTCAAAAAGAGGGAATTCTGGTCAGTTCTAAATCATTTATTCCTGTTAATCTAAATTGGGATACAAGAGAAGTGGAAATAAAAAAGAAAAAAACCAAGTTTATTATCAATCCCAGGAATGGATTCGGGATGAAAGAGGATTTAATATCTGAATATTTGGCTGATAGTACTATGCCACGGGGACGTTATTATTTTGATGTTAAAAATAAAACTCTTAATTCGGGAATGCAGTTTTCAGATATTAAACTTAAGAAATATAAAACTACAGGCCCCGAAGCTGCTTTGTATTCCATGTTGATGCCCGGTGCCGGAACCATGGCTGCAACTCAGGGGAGAAAAGGATATGCTGCCATGTCCACTTTCTTGATTTTTGGTGCAGGAAGTCTGGTCTGTTGGTATTACAGCGATAAATTGTCTGATAATCCCACGACGACAGATAAGGCAAAATGGCTTAAATATGGAAGTTACGCCTGTGTTGGGGTTGCCGGTGTCATCTATATTTCTGATGTGATTAATGCCTTTGTAAAAGGGATTAAAAATATGAAGAATTCCAAAGCTTTGAGAAAATCTCTTAAAGAGGGAGGGATAGAAGTTTCTAAAGAAAATATTACCATAGACTTATAGTGCTGAATATAATTACTAATTTTGTCAATAAAAATTATTTTATGAATCCAAGAGTTCGTTTTGCCCCAAGTCCAACAGGTCCTCTCCATATCGGTGGAGTTAGGACTGCTCTTTATAACTATCTCTTTGCCAAACAAACCGGCGGTACTTTTATTCTCCGCATTGAAGATACTGACCAAACACGATTTGTTGAAGGTGCTGAAGAATATATTATTGAAGCTTTTCAATGGCTTGGCATTAAATTTGACGAAGGTGTTCATATCGGTGGAAAATATGGACCCTATAAACAATCAGAAAGAAAAGCAATTTACAAGCAATATTCCGACCAACTGATTCAAAGTGGTTGGGCTTACTATGCTTTTGATACTCCTGAAGAATTAGATATTCAGAGAAAAATCTATGAGTCTCAAAAACAAACTTTTCAATATGATGGACAAACTCGAGGAAAATTAGCCAACTCGCTGCACATGCCGGAAGATACTGTTAAAGAAATGCTTACTAACGGGACTCCTTATGTTGTAAGATTCAAATTTCCGGAAAATGAAGAGATATTGATACATGACCTTATCAGAGGAGAAGTAAAAATCAACAGCAGTACTCTTGATGATAAGGTGCTTTTTAAATCTGACGGGATGCCTACTTATCATTTGGCTAATATTGTGGACGATCATTTAATGGAGATTACGCATGTTATCAGAGGTGAAGAGTGGCTACCCTCTGCACCACTCCATGTAATGCTTTATAAGGCTTTTGGATGGACTGCTCCCAAATTTGCCCATCTCCCGCTTTTATTAAAACCTGACGGAAATGGCAAACTCAGCAAGCGTGATGGCGATCGTCTCGGGTTTCCTGTTTTTCCATTACAATGGACTGACCCTAAAACCAATGAAGTTTCTTCAGGGTACAGAGAATCAGGATATCTTCCTGAAGCAGTGATTAATATGCTAGCCCTTCTGGGCTGGAATCCAGGTACAGAACAGGAAATGATGACTATGGATGAATTGGTTTCTCTTTTTTCGCTTGATAAAATCAGCAAATCGGGAGCTAAGTTTAATCTTGAAAAGGCTAAATGGTTTAATCACCAATATATTCAGTTGAAAAGCAATGATGAATTAACACGAATATTTTCATGCGAGCTCACTAAACATAATATTTCTTTACCTTATAATAAAGTACTGAAAGTAGTTGAGATGGTGAAAGAAAGAGTCCATTTTACTAACGAATTCTGGCTTCAAAGCGACTATTTTTTCCAAGCTCCAACTGAATATGATCCTCAGGTAATCAAGAAAAGATGGAAAGAAGATACTCCAATCCATTTGAAAGAAATTGCCGATATTATTAAATCCATTGAACCATTTGACAAAATGGTGGCCCATGACCTTGTGATGAATTATATTCAGACGAATGAATTGAATACGGGACAAATTATGAACTCTTTCCGCCTTACGCTTGTAGGTGCTGCAAAAGGTCCGGATCTATTTGAAATTATTGATTTTTTGGGTATTGAAGAAGTGCTTACAAGAATTTTTAAAGCAATAGAGATTATTAAATAAAATTCTGTCAATACTGAATTCTAATTCTGTTCTTCTTTTTCGGCTATGTTTTTTTACAAAAACAGAACTATGAATTTTATTGGAATATAATATTAAGTTTAATTTGAGGGTTCATTCCTCCTTGCTACATTCTGCAGTTGATCTTTTTGCTAGAGCAAATGGTGATTAATAATTAAATCTTTCATTGAGCGCAATGCCGAACCAATTTCCTTTCTTTTAATCTCTTTTTACAAAAAAAAGCCGGCAATAAATAATTATTACCGGCTTTTTAAGTATCTAACCTTAATTAATTTATTTATCAAATATAATCAAATTCTTTGTCTTATCAACAGTGTAAGTTCCCCATTCATCTTGAATGTATGTTTCACCGATTACAAAAGTAGATGGAAGGCCTTTCTTTACAATTACTTTTACATTTTCGGCATAATCATCGCCAATTCTTATTTCTTTAAGATAAAGAACAGAGTTTTCAATAATAGAACCATCTTCCTGCTTGATAGCTTTATCCTTGAGTTCAAAATCTGCATAGGTAATAATCATATCTTTCAAAAATTGAGTAGCTGCCGTATAACTCATCATAATATCTGAAGAATTAGGTGCAATTTCAAAGTCAAAAGTTTTAGAATTTGCAATACATGATCCTTTTACAACATCATTCGTAATCGTAACAGGAATGGTCCTTTGTAAGACAAGTGCAATAGGTTTAACAACTTTTCCAATGCTGTCGCCTTTAGGAACAAAATCAGTACGCAGTACAATAAATTCTGTACGACGGTTGAGTGCATTGGCAGCAGCTTGTTCGTCAGTCGGCAGGGTTTTGATATAAGCTTCCGTCAACTCAGTCCCTTTTAGGAAAGTATAGCTTTTACCAGCCCATTTTATAGTAATATCTTTTTCTATTTTTCTTGGTCTGTATTCCCCATATCCCTTAGGAACAAGTCTTTCCGCGTCAATACCTTTCTTAGTAACTAAGAAGTCAACACAAGTTTGGGCACGTTTTTGGGAAAGTTCTTCGTTGCTTTCGTCAGTCCATTGGTAGTCGGTATGAGAACGAAGTTCTACAACGAGTGTTGGATTTTTGATCATTATATTATATAAGTACAGAAGTGAGTCTTCATATTGCGGTTTTAAGTCCCATTTAGCAAGATCGTAGAGTATTTCAGGCAACACGATAGGTTCTTTGGGTATAGGAGTCAGCACAAAATCCTGTTTAAGGTCTGTATTTTCGGTTAAACCGACTGTAGTTTGAGTTGCAGTATTGTTTTCTTCCCAGTATTTAGGTTTTGTAACTCTCATATTGTAAGTGGTATTGCCTAAAATTTTGGTTTTATCAAAATAATAGTACCCTTTAATATCTGTCAAAGTCTTGTATGAGCTTCCGTCAGAACCAATAATTTCAACTTCTGCACCATCAATATATTGCAGTGTAGCGGCATCTTTAACAAACCCTGCAATTGAATAAACAAGTGGTCTGAGAACAAAGTAATAAATATCATCACCTCCTCTTCCACCGGGACGATTTGAAGAGAAAAATCCTTTTGCAAGATAGGGTGATTTTGATTTGGGATCAAGGGATGGAGTCTCATCGTAAATCATTCCGATTTCATCCCAACAGGAATTAATCGGCACCATCATATTTTCTGCTTGTTGGAATTGATTATTCTTAAGAACTGAAACGAAAATGTCAAGTCCGCCCATTCCCACATGACCATCAGAGGAAAAATACAACAAAGAATCATCTCTCATAGCAGGAAATACTTCTTGTCCTGGAGTATTCACATTAGGTCCTAAATTAGTAATATTAGAAAATTTGGCCGATTTTTTTGCTCTTGTAGCTTTATATATATCATAGCCACCATACCCGCCCGGAATATTTGAGGCAAAATATATTGTAAGTTCATCTTCCATAATGTAAGGATGTACATAATTGAAAGAATCAGGTCCTAATTCAACAAGTTCCGGTTCTCCCCATGATTTTCCTTTTTTAGAAGTAACATAAATATAACATCCCTGAACTTTCTTTTTATCCTGAGGACATTTTGTAATATAGAGAGCACTTCCTTTTTTATTGGCACTAGCTTCCCCTTCGTTAACCGATGAATTTAATATTTCAGATTCATCAAGAGGAAGAATTGGTGACCATTCACCAGGCCACTCAGTATTTTTACTTTTTGGTTTGTCTGATTTGTATATATCTGAAAAAGCAATTCCGGTCCATTGGTCTGTTCCTTTTCCGATAGATCCTTCACGATTGGAAGTAAATATCAATTGGTTTAATTTTTCTGGATTGCCCCATCTTGGAGCCCATTCATCTTGTTTAGTGTTGAATTTTTTGAAGTTTTCCACTTCAATACGAGTGGGATTCTCCTGCCACATTTTCGCTTTTTGACAACCTTCTATCCGAATGTCCACTCGGCTATCTTCTGGAGCTCTTTTTTTGTAATTATTATAATATTTGAGAGCCATATCATATTCACCTCTAAGGTTGTAAATGCTTCCAAGGTGAAAGAGAATCATTGGGTTATCCTTCTGATAATTCTTTTTCTCTAATCTAATATACTGTTGTTCAGCTTTTTTCAAATCTCCCATTATACGATAACATTCAGCAATCTGAAAAGTAACTCGTCTGACTTCGATTTGATTTTTGCTAATTTTCTTGATACCTTTTTTATATCCATCCAAAGCTTTTTCATACTGGCAATTTTTAAAAGAATAGTCTGCATCTCTTAAAGTTTGCGCTTTTATAGTAGAAAAACCTATAAATAAAACAGATAGAAAAACAAGTAATAGCCTGTAAATTCTCATAATGTTAAATATTTTGTCTATAAAATTCAAGGTTGCTAAATTAGAAAAAATTTCTAATTTAACAACCTTAATATTTTATTTATTTCTTCAGTTCAATTTTGGCTCTTTTCATCTTAGATCCGGCCAATTTGAGTAAATCATAAGCAAGAGGAGTGGAAACAAAAATTGCAGAGTATGTTCCGATGATAATCCCGGCACCCATAGCGAAAATAAATCCACGGATTACTTCTCCACCGAAAATAAACATGGCAAGTAGAGTAACAATAGTGGTCCCTGAAGTATTGATAGTACGTCCAAGTGTACTGTTCACGGAAGAGTTGAAATTTGTGTAGTTATCACGTTTAGGATAGAGTGCCAGATTTTCACGGATACGATCATAAATAACCACAACATTATTAATTGAATATCCAATAACAGTTAATATTGCTGCAATAAAAGACTGGTCAATTTCCATGGAGAAAGGCATGATTTTATAGAAAAGAGAAAATAATCCAATGGTAATCAAAGCATCATGCACTAATGAGAAGACCCCTCCAACTCCAAATTGCCAATTTTTAAAACGAATGGCAATATAAACAAATATTAAGACAAGCGAAACAAGTACTGCAAGAAAGGCATTGAAAACCAATTCACGTGCAATAGTAGGTTGTACTTTTTGCGTACTTTGAATCCCTCGCGGGTCGTTTTGCTGAATAAAATCATTTTGAGAAATATTTGATTTTAGATAAAACCCTTTCAATGCATTATATAGTTTTATCTCACATTCTTTATCAACAGCTGGATCGGTTTCATTAATTTTGTAGTTAGTAGTAATTCTTACCTGATCATTTCCACCAAAGGTCTTAACTTCAGGACTTCCGCCAAATTCATTAACGATAGCTGCTCTGACATCATTAGTTCTAATTTCCTGGTCAAATCTAACAACATAATTTCTACCACCGGTAAAGTCAATTCCGGGTTTTAATCCAAGAGTGAATAATGAAATAATGGAAATAACCATTAATGCGCCTGAAAAAACGTAAAAGATCTTTTTAGTTTTGATAAAATCAAATTTAGTATTGATAAATGCATTAATGGTAGCTTTAGTTCCGAATGGAATATTTTTCCCTTTTGCAATTCTATTTTCAAAAATAATTCTTGAAATAAAAATGGCAGTAAACATTGACGAAAGAATACCAATGATAAGAGATGTTGCAAATCCTTGGATAGGACCTGAACCAAATATATAAAGGGCGATAGCAGTGATAAGTGTTGTTACCTGTCCGTCAATAATAGCAGAATAAGCATTTTTATATCCTTCATCAAGGGCAATTCTCAATCCTTTTCCTGCACGAATTTCTTCACGAATACGCTCAAAGATAATTACATTCGCATCTACCGCCATACCCATTGTAAGAACGATACCCGCAATACCCGGCAATGTCAATACAGCACCAAGCGAAGCAAGAATACCAATAATAAAAAAAACGTTGGTAAATAATGCTAAGTCGGCAACAAAACCTGCACGACTGTAATAAATAATCATATAAATCAGAACCAACACAAAAGCTAATAAGAAAGATAACAGACCGGCATTGATAGATTCTTTACCAAGAGTAGGTCCAACAACTTCAGATTGAACAATATTTACTCCGGCTTCTAGGTTTCCGGAGTTCAGAACTGTTGCAAGGTCCTTTGCTTCATCAATAGTGAAATTTCCAGAAATTTCACTATTTCCGTTAGGAATTTCAGTATTAATTCTTGGATAGGAATAAACCTGTTCGTCAAGAACAATCGCAATAAAAGTAGTCTTTGATTTGTTATCAACAGCTGCACGGGTGATTTTACGCCATTCATCAGAAGCCTGGTCTTCCATTGACATTGTTACAACAACTCTATTGTTTTGGTCAACATCCTGTCGGGCAGAATGCACTACTCTGGCGCCACCTATTGTTTCAGAACTCAATTTAGGTCCTATGCGGTCATTTTTGAGAGGCACCAATGGATAAGCATTGCCAAAATCTTTATTTGGAGTACCCCAGTAGAAAACAACATTGTTATTTCCCAGTAATCTAGAAAGTTCCGGTAATAAAGCAATAACTTCTTTCATCTCAGCTTCTTTAAAAAAGGCAATTGCCACGCCGTCACTACCTGATGAGGCTTTACTAAGTATAGGTCCTACTCCGCTCTTTTGTGCCGTTTCATCATTTTTTGTCAAAGAATCAATAGCAAGTGTAGCGGAATCTACAGATAAAGAATCTGCCGATAAAGAATCTGTCGGAGCTACTTCACCGCTTTCTGCAGCTTTTCTAGCTTTTAGTTGCTCTCCTAATTGCAAGTCAGCAAGTCTGAATGCTTCCTGAATTGTTCCACCGTTTACAGGATCATTATATACTTCCCAAAATTCAAGCTTTGCAGTACTTTTTAACAGATCGGTAACACGTTCCGGTTCCTTGATACCAGGAAGTTCTACCAGAATACGACCACCTTGTAAGCGTTGTATATTTGGAGATGCAACGCCAAAACGGTCTATACGAGTACACAAAATTTTAAAAGTACGGTCGATGATTTTATTGGATTCTGTTTGGATAAAAGTGATAATTTCTTTGTCAGAAGCATTTTTTATTCCTGATCGCTCCTCAAAATAAGTACGTAAAAGAGCATTATTTAAACCTAAAGTAACTTTTTCCTGATTAAATTGCTTCACAAAAATATCAATAAAATCTCCGTTAGTTTCTTTATAGGTAACTATTGCTTTTTCAAAACTATTTTTGAAAAGCTGGTCATCAGTATTAATAGCCAAGCTCTTCAGAACATCAGGAATGGATATTTCAAGTGTAACATTCATACCTCCCTTTAAGTCAAGACCTAAATTCAACTCTTTATACTTACACTCTTTATAAGTCATACCCAAAAACACCGAAGAATCTTTCATCTTGGACAGAAAATGGGTTTCTCTTTCAGAATAAATGGAATCCCTAATCTGTTTTTCAAGCATCAGATCACCCTTAGACAACTTTATAATATCTTTCCCGACAACAGGATCATCTATAACTTCCTGTGCAAATTCCTTGGCATCTTTTTCTACAGACCAGGTAATGAAAGAAAATGATAAGCAATACACGCAAACTAATGCAATGAGTATTGTAAAAAAAAGAATCAAACCTTTGTTACGCATTTTTTATCTATTTGATTATTAATAATTTATTTTTCTTAAAGAGTTTTATTTTTTGAGCCCGCAAATATACAAAAATATTTCTATGATTTTTTTTATTTATTATAAAGTATATAAACTATTATATTATGGTTTTCTTAATTCAAAATTTCTTCCTAAATATACTTTCTTAACATACTCATCACCGGCAAGTTCTTCTGAAGTACCTGATTTCAAAATTCTTCCTTCATAAAGAAGATAGGATCGATCTGTAATTGAAAGTGTTTCATGCACATTATGGTCGGTAATAAGAATTCCTATATTTTTATTTTTTAAGGTAGCCACAATATTTTGAATATCTTCAACAGCAATAGGATCAACTCCTGCAAACGGTTCATCCAATAAAATAAACTTTGGATTAGAGGCCAGACAACGAGCAATTTCTGTCCTGCGGCGTTCGCCACCGGAAAGATTATTTCCCATATTTTTCCTAACTTTCTGAATGTTAAATTCAGCAATTAAGCTTTCCAGCTTTTCTTTCTGTTCTGTTTTGCTCAATTCGGTAAATTCAAGTACTGCCCTAATATTATCTTCAACACTCAAATTACGAAATACAGAAGCTTCTTGGGGCAAATAGGCAATCCCCATCTTCGCTCTTTGATACATAGGTAACTTAGTAATATTTTCTTCATTAAGAAAAATTTCTCCTGAAAATGGTTTTATTAATCCCACAATCATATAAAATGAAGTAGTCTTTCCTGCCCCATTAGGACCAAGTAAGCCCACAATTTCTCCTTGTTCAACATTAAAAGAGGCATTATCAACCACTACACGGTTTTTATACTTTTTAACAAGCCCTTCTGTTCTGATACTTAATTTCATATTACTTCTTTTTCTGCTTCATTTTTAATCTTTTCAGCCATCAAATCAACGAAGTTTTGCATAGGTTTATTGAGCATTGCCGATAAAAAAACGGGGACATCTACTGTAGCCTCCACTAAAATATCACTTTGTTCCTCTTTTCCATTGATATTTATCACAATGATTACTTGAATATTTTTGTCATTTTCAGCCTGATAGATAATTTTAGAAAATTCATGTTTTTCAAGGATGGAAAGAGTCATGGTCAACAACCCTTGAATAGTAAATTTACACCACTCCTCCGTGGATTCAAAATGCTGAATCTGTTCCGGTAAAAATCTTCCAAAGTTGTTAAAATTGTCTAATAAAGTAAAAATTTTTTGCTCAGAGGCCTGAATATGAACTTTTCTGCTGCTTACTTTCATGCTTTTTTCTTTAAGTTGCAAAAATACATTTTTTGTTGATAAATAATCGAGATATTTGTATTGGTTTTTTATTAAATTTGCAGTTGTTATAGTTTTTTCCTTCCCATTTTAATTTGCGGAAGAGTTTTTTGAGTTAATAACTTAATATCCAATTTTTTATGAAAAAGATTTGGACAATTGTTTTATTTATAAGTATTTTATATACCGGCTTTTCTCAGCAATTCGAGAATATTGCATTGGATAATAAAGTTTATGTTAGTGGGATTGAAAGTGTTAAATTATGCCTTGAAGGTTATGATTTCGGTCAGCCAATTATTAAGTTGAACGGAGAGGATAAATTAAAGCTTGTATTTGATGATTTGGAAACAGAAAGCCGTTATTTAAAATATACGCTGATTCATTGTACTCACGACTGGAAAATCTCTGATCTTAATCAATTAGAATATTTGGATGGCTTTATGGAGGATGAAATAACAGATTATTCTTATTCATTTAATACAATTCAACATTATATTCATTATGAACTACTATTTCCAAACGACCGTATGAATATTACTAAATCAGGTAATTATATTTTGTTTGTTTATGATGATAACTATGACAATCCTATTATGACCCGGAGACTTATGATTATGGAGTCTTCTCCTGCTTCTGTTAACGGAATTGTAAGCGATGCCACTGATGTAAATAATATGTTTACAAAACAGGAGGTCGATTTCGTTGTCTATGCAGGCAATTATCTCATCAGAAATCCCGGTCTATACCTAAATGCAACTATTATGCAGAATGGACGTTGGGATAATGCTATCATCGGTCTTAAATACCGCTCTGGGAAACCGGGTGAATACAGTTTCGATTATGACAATAATGAAAATGTGCTTACCGGAGGTGCTGAATTCAGAACTTTTGACATTAAAAGTTTACGGTATAACGGAAACAGAATAGTATCGGTCAGATTTCTAAATCATACCAACAATGCCTATATTGTGGAAGATTTGGCAAGACCTTTCGGGGCCTATGAGACAAATACTACTCTTAAAGGAAGATGCTATTATAAAAATGAAGATTTTCCTGGAGAAAATACCGAAGATTATGTAATCACTCATTTTGCCCTCCGCTCTGATTTTCCCATAAAAGATGGAGATGTGTACGTCTATGGAGAACTTACTGACTGGCAAATCAACCCTAAGGCAAAACTTGTTTATAACCCAACGTCAAACTATTGGGAAGCATCACTCTTTCTTAAACAGGGCTATTATAATTACCAATATGTATTTGTGAAAAACGGAACTAATGTTATTGATGAAACCTATATCGAAGGAAGTCACTGGGAAACCAAAAACGATTATACTGTTTTAATCTATCTGCGTGATGAAGGGACTGTTTATGATAAATTAATCGCAGTTAATTATTTAACTATTTCAAAATGAAAAAATTATATTCCATTGGAGTTGATATCGGCGGTACCAATACTGACATCGGATTGGTTGACAGTGAGGGACTTTGTTTGGAGATGCTGAGAATAAAGACAGCTTTATTTACGGATGTAAATTTATATGTTGATGCGTTGATAAATAATATACGACTCTTAATTACGAAGAATGATATCCCGGAAATAACCGGAATCGGCATTGGTGTTCCTAATGGAAATTATTACACCGGCTGTGTTGAGAATGCGGTTAATCTTAATTTTAAAGGGAAAATAGATTTGAGAAAATTAATCCAAAAATCTATTCCTGTTGAAGTAATAGTGACAAATGATGCAAATGCAGCTGCTTACGGTGAAATGATTTACGGTGGAGCAAAAAAAATGAAAAATTTTATCATGTTTACTATTGGAACGGGGGTTGGAAGCGGTATAGTTGTGGACGGAAAATTAGTCTACGGTCATGACGGAAACGCCGGAGAAATAGGCCATACTATTATTTTTCCGGAAGGAAGACCTTGTAATTGTGGAAGAAAAGGTTGCCTTGAACAATATACTTCAGCTAGAGGTATTCGCAAAACTTGCATAGAAATGATGAAAAACATTGAAGATCATACAGGACTGGAAGATGTGATTAGTCATGATTATGGTTTTAAAGCTATTACAAAAGCTGCTATGAATGGGAACCAGCTGGCAAATCAAGTACTTGCAAAAACCGGAGAAATTCTGGGACTTGCTTTGGCAAACTCAGTTGCCTATACTTCTCCTGAAGCTATTTTCCTGATGGGAGGTCCTTTAAAGGCTGGAAATATTTTGTTGGACCCAATCAGAAAATCTTTTGATGAAAATTTGCTTTCGATTTATAAAGGAAAAACTCAAATATTGGTTTCTAAATTAAAAGAGAACGAAGCGGCTATTCTTGGTGCTGCTGCACTGACGAATAGGGTGTAGCATTTAAAGTTGAAAAATTTCCTTTTATGAATTTATAATACCCGCACACTGCAATCATTGCAGCATTATCTGTCGTCAAATCTATGGAAGGTAAGTAAAGATTCCGCTTTTCATTTTCGGCCAACAGTTGCATTGCTTCTCTCAAGGCTGAATTTGCTGATACTCCTCCTGCCAACACAATATCTCGGCAAGAATAATTTTTAAGAACTGCTGCCATTTTATTGGTTAGAGATTTAATTATTGCATATTGAATGGATGCAGCCAAATCAGCAAGATTCTCCTGAATAAAGTTAGGATTTGTTTTAAGATTGTCTCTGATAAAATATAAAAATGATGTTTTTAATCCGCTGAAACTAAAATTGTAATCAGGAAGATTTGCAATGGAAAAGTGAAATTTTTTAGAATTTCCTTCTTTTGCCAATTTATCGATAATAGGGCCTCCCGGATAGGAAAGTCCTAAAATCTTTGCTGCTTTGTCAAAAGCTTCGCCGGCAGCATCATCAATGGTACCACCTAGATATTGCATTTCAAAATAGTCGTTTACTTTTAATAGTTGGGTATGCCCTCCTGATACTGTCAAACAAAGAAACGGAAATTCAGGAATCTTTTTATTTTCTCCGGGTTTGCTCAGAAAATTTGCCAAAACATGTGCCTGCAAGTGATCAACTTCAATGATTGGAATCCCCAAACTGTAAGCCATAGCTTTAGCAAAAGAACTTCCTACCAATAAAGAACCTAATAATCCGGGGCCATTTGTATATGCAATAACAGATAATTGATTTTTGTTTATTTTTGCATGTTTAAGTGCAGTATCAATTACCGGGATGATATTCTGCTGATGGGCACGAGATGCCAATTCGGGAACTACGCCACCAAACTCAGAGTGTACTTTTTGACTTGCAATTACGTTTGATAAAATGGTGGTGTCGGAAAGAACGGAAGCAGCAGTATCATCACATGATGATTCTATACCGAGTATATAAACAGACATAATAATACAATTTTGGGACGCAAAATTACAAAAAAAATTGCCATTGTGCTACTGTGGGTGCTGGGGGTTCTCATTGCCCTTGATTTGATATTGGTTGGTCTGTTTTTTATTCCAAAATTCCAAAATGCTGTAGTTGATAAAGTTACTTCTTATATTACACAAAAATGGGGATCTGAAATTTCTATCGGAAGCATTTATTTAACTCCTACTCTAAAACTTGTTGTCAGGGATTTTCATATTAAAGACTACAGAGATAATGATATGATTAGGGTAAACTATGCCAAGACCCGAATTAAATACTTTAAGAAATCTCCAATTTCTATAGCTTTTGGGAGTCTTCGATTTGATGATGCAGATGTGATTGTTCGCAAGTATGTTGGAGATGAATCTGTTAATATTGCACTGTGGGCTGAAAAATTCAAATCGGATAAACCAAAAAAGGGGTTTATCCTCCGTGCAGATCGCTTAGAGATGACTAATAGCAGATTTCTTTATGTTAACGATAGCTCACGCGTTTACAATGGGGGAATTGATGAAATGGATTACAGTTATTTCGAAATTAAAAATATTGATTTTCATTCTACTGATTTTACTATTAACAGTGACGATATTTCTTTTCGAATTTCCGATATCTGTTTTGATCAATATACCGGCTTTAAGTTACTTGCCGGTAAAGGAAATTTTAGAATTAATAATAAAAATTTGATTTGTGAAGACGGTCATTTTGTAACTCCATATAGTAGTGCTTTTTTGGATTTGACATTTAACTATTACGACTGGAGCAGTTATTCAGAATTTGTAGATAGTGTAATGTTTGACGCCGTTGTTCGACCATCTTCTCTGAGCATGAAAGATATAGCTTGTTTTGCCCCTTCTTTGAAAGGAATGGATGAAACTTTTGTTTTAACGGGACTTGTTAAAGGACCTGTCAACAAACTCAGTATTGATGAGTTTGTTGTACATTACGGAAATTCTACTTCTTTAGCCGGTGATCTTGTGATTGGCAATGCTGCTGAAGAAGAAAATCTCAATTTTAATCTGAATTTATTAGATGCCCGACTTAATATTTCTGATTTGCTACTCTTTACACTTCCCGGAGGAGATACTATTTCTATACCCAAACAATTTGCTAATGCAGGAGCTATAAAAGTGAATGGCTATTTCTTTGGTGAATTAACGAAATTTGAAACACAAGTAAACCTTTATTCAGATGCCGGAGACCTTTTTGCTAATCTTGTTGTGGATGATGATGCAGGAAATCTAACCTATGAAGGTCGCTTTGCTTCCCAAAATTTTAACCTTGGAAAAATATTGCCCAATCAGAAATATTTGGGCATAGTCTCTCTCAATTCAAAAATTAGTGGAACTGCTGAATCTCCAAAATACAGTAATAATTTCTCCAAGTCAATTAAAGCTCACCTCGAAGGAGATGCCGGTCGTTTCGATTTTTATGGCTATCCGATTAAAAATATCACTTTTGCAGGTTTGTACGGGGATAAAAAATATGATGGAAAAATAAGCTCTTTAGATACCAACTTTAGTTTTAATTTTACCGGTCTGATTGATCTGAACCGGACAATTCCCAATTTTAAAAGCTTTATTTCTCTTGACAGATTTGCTCCTGGGAAAATGCTAAAATATGTCGGAAAAATTGACACTTCCTCATCGCAAAATTTTGATAAATTTTTCCTCTATGTGAAAAAACATCCTAATATTGAACTGTCATTCGAATCCCTTGAACTCAATATAAGCGGAGACAGATTTGAGGGACTAAACGGATATGTCGGTGTGGACGGACTGAATTATAGGCAGGATAGCGCCTCTGTTAAGGGGGAGAGAATAAGACTGACAGCAATTAATACTGCTTCCGGACTTCATAAGTTTATACTGAAGTCTAATTTTGTAAATGCTACTATGACTACAAATTATGAACTAAATAGTTTGTTTGACTCTCTTGCAGAAGTAGGATACCGTTATTTCCCTAATTTACTGCCTGAAAAAAATATCACTTTGAAAAAAAGTACTAAGATAAAGGATGATAAGGAGTATTATTTTAATTTTTTCGTTCAAACTTTCCGTACGAGAGAGATTCTTGCCCTTTTTTATCCGGGAATGAGAGTAGCTCCATTATCTACAGTTAATGTTCATATAAATTCAAAACAACATAATGATAGTCTGAACATTAATATAGAACATTTCAGCATTAAAGAAAAAGTGAAAGTAGAAAATTTTGTTGCTGATGGTCATGCAGACTCCGACAGCACATTTATTTTGATGCTTAATTGCAAAGATGTGATTCTCCCACAAAAGAAAAATGATATAGTTTTCAGTAATATAGGCTTTCATTCAACTATTTTTAAAAATATTATCAATTATGATCTAACATGGAATAATCCGGCTTCTATTTCTAAAGATGAATCTCGACTTAGCGGCTATGTCAATGCCCTTGACAAAAATAATATTCTGGCAAAATTTATTAATTCCAGTCTCTATGTAAACTCTCGCAAATGGACTTTTAATGAAAATCATCTTATTCATCTTCAAAATAATGATTTAGTCTTTGATAATGTTACTCTTAAATCTGATCGAAGCCAAATAAATGTCAATGGGGTTTTTTCTTTTTCAGGAAATGATAATCTTAATATAGATATTAAAAATGTCGATTTATCCCAAATCAATACTTTTGCTTCAAATTTAAATATGAAATTCGGCGGAGATATTTCTGCAAAAATTAAGGTATCATCTTGGAATAATGCCCGATTGTTTACCGGCAAACTCCTTGTCGACAGATTTGTTTTTAATGATGCCCTTTTTGGGAACCTTTTTCTAGCTGCTGCTGCACCTCAAGGAAGTCTTTTGGGATTTGGCGGTGGTATTTTTCACAGAGATATTAATATAAATTCGTCTATCATTGATAATTATACCTTGAAAAATTATAATGATGAGAAAATTAAGCTTGCAAATCTAAGCGGAGTATATAATTCCAATATTCCCTCTCTTGAAGTTAAAGCAAATATTGACACTTTACGCGTCGGCTTTTTATCTCCTTTTCTTGAGTCTTTTAGCCAGATTGTCTCTGGAAACGCTTCAGGTGAGCTTACTTTCATTGCCAAACCCGATTCTACCTTTTTTAACGGAAAAGTAAAGGTAATCGATGGATTACTGGGCATTGCGCAGCTTAATACAGTTTACAAAATCCAAAATCAGACTATTGAATTTAATAATAAGGGTTTTGAGTTTAAAAATATTACTCTTTCAGATATTGCAAATAACAAAGCAATCCTCAATGGTCATGTCTATCACCATAATTTTAAGGATTTTAAAATTGATTTGACAGTGGAAACAGATAAAATATTGGCTTTAAATACTGTTAAACAACCTGATACTTATTTTTATGGAGTGGGTTTTGTAAAAGGAAAAGTTACAATTGTTGGAGATGAGAAAATTTTGTACTTTAAAGGAAATAATTTAAAAACACTTGCCGGAAGTAAACTTTATTTACCCGTCACTTTCTCGGATAAAGTCTATGAAACTGAAGGAATAAGGTTTAAAGTTGACCTATCTAATCCTGTTAATAGTCTTAAACCAACTAATGATGAATCTGATATGGTGGTTGATTTTGACTTTATTTTCGATGTTACCCGAGATGCTGAAGTTCAACTTGACTTGGATCCCTCTATCGGGGGGACATTGCTTTGTCGATCCGATGGAAAATTAAGAATTGAATATAATTCTTTGTCTAATCTGAATCTTACGGGTATGCTAACACTTTTTTCAGGAAAATTTGCCATGTCACTGAAAGATGTTATTTTGAATACAAAATTCGACATCGTCTCCGGAGGAACTGTTACTTTTAACGGACCCATAGAAAATTCAACTCTTAATGCTCAGGCTCTTTATAAAACAACTGCTTCTCTTACAGATATTATTCCTGATATTGGAATTCGAAGAACACAAGTCCATGCTTTTATTAATCTTAATGGAAACCTGATGAGTCCTAATATCGGTTTTTCTTTTGAGCTCCCAAATGCAAGCAATGATATCAATAGTATGTTGTATAGTGCAATTGATACAAGTAATGTACATAATGTTGCCAAGCAATTTTTCTCATTAGTTTTCTTTTCCAAGTTTTCTTCCGAAGTTAATGCCGAACAACTTGCTTCAACTATTGGAAATACCGGTATTGATATGTTGTCAGGAATTGTTGGAAATTTTATCTCAAAACAAATTAAATATGCTGATGTCGGTGTAATCTATAAAAGTGCTGACAATTCTCATTCTGCCGAATATGGTATTAATGCTTCAATTCCTCTGTTAAATGACAGAATTGTTATTGAAACCAACCTCGGTTATAGCGATGACAAAACTGTTGAGAATTCAGCTTCCAATTTTATTGGGGATGTCAGTATTGAATATCTTATTACGGAATCAGGAAACTGGAGAGTTAAAATTTTTAATTTCAACGATGAATACTCTACCCTCGACCTTACTACAAAAAATTCTCAGGGAGTAGGAATTGCCTTGATTTATAAACAAGAATTTAATAATGCAAAAGATATTCGCGAATCTTTTAGAAGAAAATCAAAAACAAATCAAAATTTAAAAAAAATAAAAAATGAAAAAGAAAGAAAATAATTATGGTACTATTGTAGCCATCTTGTTGTTTCTTAGTTTTTTATGTTTTATTGGTTGGTATTTTTCGGACATCGTGATATATATGTTCCTTGCTTTGGTATTATCTGTTCTTGGAAGTCCTATTGTTAAATTACTTAGCTTAATCCAGCTGAAAAAGAAAAAAATCCCACAGACTCTTTCTGCTGCAATTGCCCTGATTCTGATTGTCGGACTATTTGCTTTCTTTTTTTATCTCTTAATCCCTCTTGTGATTTCCGAATTCAAATCACTTGCTGCCATTGATCCGGAAGTAATAGCAGATACCATTTCTGCCGGCTTAGTTAAAACGGAATCTTATTTGAAAAATATCGGTTTTCTTTTACCTTCCGACAATCTTGGAGATATTCTTAGTGATAAAATTAGAACCCTGATCTCACAACTTAATGTTGGGAATATTTTCGGAGGGACAATTCATCTTGCAGTAGCTCTTTTTGTAGGTGCTTTTTCTGTCATTTTTATGACTTTTTTCTCTTTGAAGGACAATGAGATTTTTTTTAAAATGATTAAGAAGTTAATCCCCATTGCTTATCGCGATAGTTTTGACCATATTCTGTCAGCAACTAAAAAACAATTGGTGAGATATTTTTCCGGTGTGCTTCTTGAAATGATTATTATGGGTTCTATCGAGGCCATCATTTGCTATATTCTTGGCGTTCCCAATCCTCTTATTATTGGTTTAATAGGTGGCCTGCTGAATATAATTCCATATGTGGGACCTCTAATCGGTCTTTTTATTGGAATTATTATCTCAATTACAGGAATGATTCCTATAAATCCAACACAGGCTGTTCTTGTTATCACCGGAGTGAAAGTAATGGTTGCTTTTGGATTTGCAAAATTACTTGACGACTTTTTATTGCAACCTCTTATATATGGGAAGAGTGTACAAGCTCATCCATTGGAAATCTTTATCGTAATTCTTGCTGCTGCGCAAATAGGAGGTATTCTGGGAATGATATTGGCAGTACCTGCCTATTCGTTGCTTCGTATTGTGGTTAAAGAGTTCTTTGGTCAATATTATTTCAAAGAGGAGCCAAAAATTGATATTTCAAACTCGAAAGTTATCGAAAAAGAGTAGTCATTTTCTCTCTTCAATCTTCCTAAATTAATTGAACATATTATTCTAATCTTATGGATTATTGAATTATATGTCATATTATCAAGCAAAAAAAACACTTTCTCAGAACAGATAAAAAATAATTATCTTTGCCAAAAATTTGAATCATGATTGTAGTTACGGGCGCAGCCGGTTTTATTGGCAGTTGCATGGTAGGAAAACTAAACTCGCTTAATATTGATAATATTATTATTGTTGATGATTTTAATAAGGAAAGTAAACTAAAGAATTGGGAAAATAAACATTTTTGCGATAAGATTCAACGAGAAGATTTTTTCAAATGGGCCGAAATTAATATTCAAAAGATTAATTTTATTATTCATTTAGGAGCTAGAACAGATACCACTGAAAGCGACTATTCTGTTTTTGAAGATTTAAATCTATCCTATTCCCAAAGAATGTGGAGTTTTGCTACCAAACATGGAATTCCACTTTTATATGCTTCATCTGCAGCTACATATGGCGATGGAAAATTTGGATATAGTGACAGTGAAGAAAATATTCCCAAGTTAGTTCCCTTAAATGCATATGGTAAATCAAAAAATGAATTTGATAAATGGGTTCTCAAACAGAAAAATCAGCCACCTTATTGGGCAGGATTTAAGTTTTTTAATGTTTACGGACCTAATGAATATCATAAAGGACGCATGGCGTCTGTAATTTATCATTGCTTTAATCAGATACATGAAACCGGCAAGATGAAATTATTTCGATCTCACAACCAGGCCTACCTTGACGGAGAACAACTTCGTGATTTTATTTATGTAAAAGACGTTGTCAATGTTTTATATTGGTTTTTGCAAAAGCCACGGAAAAGCTCTATCTATAACTTAGGAACCGGATACGCACGTCATTTTCTATCTTTAGCAAATGCTACTTTCAAAGCCTTGAATATAGAACCATCTATTGAATTTATTGACATTCCTTTAGACATTCGTAATCAATATCAATACTATACTCAAGCTGAAATGAAAAAATTGAA
Organism: Bacteroidota bacterium; assembly: GCA_019135895.1. Taxonomy (GTDB): domain Bacteria; phylum Bacteroidota; class Bacteroidia; order Bacteroidales; family WCHB1-69; genus JAGVVH01. The sequence continues at coordinate 68,348 of JAGVVH010000154.1, forward strand.
AAGTCTAGGATATAGAAAATCTTTTCATTCATTAGAAAATGGGATCGATGAATATGTAACACGTTATCTGAAGAAAAATATGATTTATTAAAATTAATAATCTAATAATCAAATAGTTAATTTAATTTCATTAAATATCCTCATAAATTATTTTATTTTTCCAAACTATTTTTTATACCTTTGTTAAACAATTTACTGATGGACAAAACCACAAAAAAAAAGCATTTATCATTTAAAGCAATATTCATCGTTAATCACTAATGGAAAATTTTACTAATAAAGAAATATATTCAAAGCTGAAAAACATTTTCGGCTACAATAGTTTTAAAGGGGAACAGCTTAAAATCATAAAATCTTTACTCAAAGGAAAAGATTGTTTTGTAATTATGCCAACGGGCGGGGGAAAATCACTTTGTTATCAGTTGCCTGCTTTGATGTTAGACGGGACGGCAATAATTATTTCCCCACTTATAGCACTGATGAAAAATCAAGTAGACGCAATTCGTAACTTTGGTACCGATTTGGGAATTGCCCATTTTCTAAACTCATCACTTACAAGAGCTGAAATCAAACTTGTGAAAGATGACTTACTTTCCGGAAAAACCAAATTATTATATGTTGCACCAGAATCTCTTACCAAAGAAGAAAACATTGAATTTTTTCAGGATATAAATATCTCTTTTTATGCTATTGATGAAGCTCATTGTATATCAGAATGGGGACATGATTTCAGACCTGAATACAGACGAATAAGAACTATTATTGATGCAATAGGGAAGAAAGTCCCAGTTATTGCTTTAACTGCAACTGCAACTCCAAAAGTTCAGAGCGATATTCAAAAGAACCTTGCAATGGACAAAGCAGATATATCAATTTCTTCATTTAACAGACCAAATCTTTATTATGAAATTCGCGAAAAGACTCCAAATATTGACAAGGAAATTGTAAAATTTATCAAGAGTAATTCAGGAAAATCAGGAATAATTTATTGCTTAAGCAGAAAAAAAGTTGAAGAACTTGCCAGCTTTTTACAAGTAAACAAAATCCGCGCCCTACCCTATCATGCAGGACTTGATTCTTCCACACGTGTAAATAATCAGGATGCATTTCTGATGGAAAAAGCAGAGATTATTGTTGCCACTATTGCGTTCGGAATGGGAATTGACAAGCCTGATGTTCGCTTCGTAATTCATTATGATATGCCTAAAAGCCTAGAAGGATATTATCAGGAAACCGGCAGATCTGGCCGCGACGACGGAGAAGGGCTCTGTATTGCTTTTTATGATTACAAAGATCTTTATAAACTTGAAAAATTCTCAAATAAAAAATCGGTTGCTGAACAGGAAATTGTAAAACAATTATTAGCGGAAACAGCATCTTATGCCGAATCAACAAGCTGTAGAAGAAAACATTTACTTCACTACTTTGGAGAAAATTATGAAGTAGAAACTTGTAACAATTGTGATAACTGTAATCATCCAAAGCCTAAAATGAATGCTTCCGAACAAGTTCAACTGGCAATTGAAATTATTCAAACTGTAAAACAACAATTTAAGGAAGATCACATTATCGATATATTAACAGGTGATAAAACTACTTCTATTATTAAATTCAAACATAATAAACTTAAACAGTTCGGCGAAGGACAAGAATTTAATAAAAAGTTTTGGTCTAATGTCATCAGACTGGCAATTTTTGAAGGATTAATTATTAAGGATATTGAAAATTACGGACTTTTAAAAGTTACTCCCAAAGGGGAAAAATATTTAAGCAACCCTTATACTATTAATATTGCAAAACCGGTTACCGACGATTCTGATGAAGATAGTGACATGATGGACGAGGTTGTCCCTAAAGGAGATGCCATCGACAAAACTCTTTTCTCTCTGCTAAAGGATTTAAGAAAGACTATTTCTCAAAAGGAAAACTTACCTCCTTATATTATTTTTCAAGACCCTTCTTTGGAAGATATGTGCATTCAGTATCCTACCAACATTGAAGAAATGACTCATATCAGCGGTGTTGGAACCGGAAAGGCTCAGAAGTATGGCAGACCTTTTGCTGAGTTGATAAAAAAATATGTTGTTGAAAACGAAATTGAAAGACCTCAGGATTTTATCGTAAAATCTGTTGTTAAAAAGTCGGCTATCAAAGTGTATATTATCCAAAGTATCGACAGAAAACTGAATTTTGAAGATATTTCTATTGCTAAAGGATTGGAAATGGATGAACTTCTCACTGAAATTGAAAATATTGTAGCTTCCGGAACAAAACTTGATATCAGTTACTATATTGATGAATACATTGAACCCTATCATCAGGATGAAATTCTAGATTACTTCTCTGAAGCCGAGACCGACTCTGTTGAAAAGGCACTTAAATCTCTGGGAGAAGACGAATATTCTTTGGAAGAAATCAGAATTATGCGTATCAAATACATGTCTGATGTTGGTAATTAATAAGAAAAATATATAATAAATTAAATTTTTAGTATGAATACTTTTGAAGAAGAGACTAATTTGACCTCAGTTGAAGAAAAAAAGGAAATTGAAGTTATTCCACAAGTTCAAAAAGAAAAAGATTGTCACAAAAGGATGCTATCTCCGATTTTTCGGATTGTCCTTGACCTATTTATGATAATTGCTATTATAGTGCTTTTTTTACTTTACTTTTTCTTTCCAAGAGAAAAAGCTACCCCAAAACCAACTTATACTGGACTTCCCGGAACAGGGGAAATTGTTTATATCAACATTGATACAATCAATGAAAATTATGATTTAGTTGATATTTTAACAAAAGATATTGAAACTGAACAGGCTAAGCAGGAAGCCATCTTTGCTAATCGACAAAAGGCTTTGGAAAACAAATACAACCAGTTCCAAAAGAATTACCAAGCCAATATACTGACGCCTGCCCAAATTCAAAACACTCAGGAACAATTGACTAAAGAAAATACTATTCTTCAACAAGAATATGAAAAAGTATCTTCAGATCTCCAAACCAGGCATATGGCTGCTTTACAGCAAATTGCAGACTCTTTAATGAGTGCTGCCAAGCGTATTAATTCCGGAAGAAATGCATCCTTTATCTTTACTTATCAATACGGAGGACAACTAATTGTTGCCGATCCAACAAAAGATATTACCAAAGAAGTATTGGAAGAGCTAAACAAACCATATAAAAAATAACTTCAATTTTATTTATTTCTTTTTTATTTAATATAGATTAAAATAGAATTACTGACTTTAAAAATTACAACTATATGAAGAAAATTATTTTATACTCTTTATTATTTACATTACTTACATTTACATATTCATGCAACCATTTTGGGAAAAAAGGTACTATTGACCCTGACGACACTATGCGAGGTAGAAAAGTGATGGAATGGAATAGCGACAAGACTCCAAAAGTGGTTTATTTTTACAAGATAGATGAAAACGGAAATATGACAAAAGAAAAAATCCGTGAAGTGCATTATTTCCCGGGGAAAAAGAAATATATCGAAGGTAATCTGAAAAATAATCTGAGAGAAGGACAGTGGCGGTCTTATTTCATTGACGGAAAAGTTAATTCTGAGGGTATATATGTGCAGGGAAAAGAAAATGGAACTTATAAAGTATATCGTGAAACCGGCAAACCACTTTATGTCGGACATTATAATATGGGAATATGTGATGGGGAATGGCGTTTTTATGATGTTAATGGTTTGCTTGAAAGAAAAATGATTGCTGATTCATTAACAGTTGTTTGTGGAAGTTGCCCAAAATGTATCAGAAATATAATGAAACAATCAAATAATAATAAATAAAAATAAATATTATGGAAATTCCTTTTGCAGAATCATGGAAAATTAAAATGGTTGAACCTATCCATAAAAGCACGTTAAAAGAACGTGAAAAATGGTTAAAAGAAGCTTGTAATAATGTATTTCAACTTAAAGCAGAACAGGTCTATATTGACTTAATCACCGACTCCGGAACAGGAGCCATGAGCGATACACAATGGGCCGGGATGATGACCGGTGACGAAAGTTATGCCGGAGCTACTTCTTTCTATAAAATGAAAGATATGATAACTAATCTTACCGGATTTAAATATGTATTGCCAACTCATCAAGGACGAGCTGCAGAAAATGTATTGTTTAGTGTTCTTGTTAAAGAAGGTCATTTTATTCCGGGAAATTCTCATTTTGATACTACTAAAGGACACATTGAATCACGTCATGCATTTGCTATTGATTGCACAATTGATGAAGCTAAAGATACCCAACTGGAAATTCCTTTTAAAGGAAATGTTGATCCTGAAAAACTTGAAAAAGTTCTAATTGAATCTGGAAGTAAAATCCCTTTTATTATTGTTACCATAACAAATAATACGGCCGGAGGGCAACCGGTTTCTATGGAAAATTTACGTGAAGTTTCTAAACTGGCAAAAAAATACAAAAAACCGGTTATCTTTGATTCTGCTCGTTTTGCTGAAAATGCATATTTTATCAAAACAAGAGAAAAAGGTTATGAAAATAAGACAATTAAAGAGATTACAAAAGAGATGTTCTCCTATGCGGATGGAATGACTATGAGTGCCAAAAAAGATGCCATTGTAAATATGGGGGGATTCATTGCTACCAATATTGAAGAATGGTATGATCAGGCAAAAGTATTTGGAATTGTTTTTGAGGGATTTGTTACCTACGGCGGAATGAATGGTCGCGATATGAATGCTCTTGCAATCGGACTGGATGAAAATACAGAATTTGAAAATCTGGAAACCCGTATCAAGCAAGTTGCTTATCTTGCTAAACGACTGGATGAATTTGGGATTCCTTATCAACGCCCTGCCGGTGGACATGCCATTTTTGTTGATGCTCCAAAATTATTGACACATGTTCCTAAAGAAGAGTTCCCTGCTCAAACGCTCACTATCGAACTTTACCTTGAGGCCGGAATCCGTGGCTGCGAAATTGGGTATCTCTTGGCTGACCGTGACCCCGTAACCAGAGAGAACCGTTTTAATGGAAATGATTTTCTTAGACTTGCCATCCCTCGTCGTGTATATACTAATAATCACATGGATGTTATTGCTGTAGCTTTAAAAAATGTGTATGACAGAAGAGAGAAAATTACCAGAGGAGTTAAAATAGTTTGGGAAGCTCCTATTATGAGACATTTTACAGTAAAACTTGAACGTCTTTAATTTTTAAAAATATTTTTTCGAAAGTTGATAGTGTTAATTGGCAAACCAATAACATTGTCAGCTTTCTTTTTTATTAATAAACCTGATAATATGTTTTTATGATTATTGTTAATGGGGTACTTGTTTCTGATGAATTGATTGATAATTATTTCTGCTGTGATTTAGAAAAATGCCAGGGTTTATGCTGCGTAGAAGGGGATGTAGGAGCTCCTCTGGAGCCTCTCGAAGTGGGTGAAATTGAAGATTTTTTCCCTGAATTCAAAAAATATATGACTCAGGAAGGAGTTGCTAAAGTAGAAAAGGCAGGCACTTTTGATTATGATATGGAAGGTAATTTTGTAACACCACTACTTGATGATGAGGCTTGCGCTTTCGTTTATTATGAAAATGGTATTGCAAAATGCGCTATCGAAAAAGCTTTTCTAAATGGAGAAATTGATTTCAGAAAACCAATCTCGTGTCACCTCTACCCTATCAGAATAAACCTATTGCCCGATTACGAAGCTCTTAACTACCACCACTGGTTTGTCTGTGAAGATGCTTGTGTAAAAGGGGAAGAACTTAAAATTCCTGTTTATCAATTTCTGAAAGAACCACTTATACGAAAATACGGAGAGTTGTGGTTTGAGGAACTTGAAAAAGCAGTCAAAAACAGAAAATAAAACTTCTGCATTAAAACCCAATTTTGATTTCTACAAAAAATAATACCTAAAACTGTATTCTTTGAGAAAGGTCTTGACTACTCTCTTGCAATCTGAAACTATGCAATGTTTTATAGATCGGACCCTGCGTTGTCAAATGACTTTGAATTAAGGAAATTTCCTCAATATTGATAACTTGAGAAGAATGAGGTCCGGATTTTTCAATAGTTTTCCAAAACCGCTTCGTGCTATCTAATTTTTTAATTCTTCCTAAGGTAATGTGTGGAACAAAATTTCCCTGATTCGGTTCAAATCCTATCAGTACTAAATTCTCCTCTACAATTTTAAATAAGTTCTGATAATACTCAAATTCTTCAAAGCCAAGCCAGACAACTTTCGGAGCATATCGACTTCCAAATACTCCCAACTTGTTTATTTCCATTTTAAATGACTTTGACACAGAAGTTACCTCTTGTAACATTTTTATCAATGATAAAATCTTACTTTCAGGAGTTGCCCCCAAAAAACGCAGTGTCAGGTGCTGTAAGTTATTGTTTACCCATACTATATCATCATAGCTGCATTCTTTTCTTAAAGTTCCGATTAATTCAAGGAATGGCTGATCAAGGCAAACTTTTGCAGCAATAAAGAGTCTTTTCATAAATTCAGCTGGAAAAAAGTAAATTAGATATATTTTTCGAATGACTAATTAATGATAATTTCATCAACAAAAATCCAGGAATTATAGCCTGCCCCTAAATGCCAATCAGGAATCTGACCGAAGCTCTTTGCTTTTATTCTAATGTATCGAGCCTTTGCCCCTTTCTTAATCATAAATTCATCGATTGTCGGAGTATAATCATCTGTGGGATATGGATTTCCTATAGTACCATATGGAAAAAAATTAGTGCTATCTTCCGAAATTTCTATTGTTACTGAAGATGGATACCAAATCCAGGATTTAATATCCTGTAAAAAACCAATCCCGACTTCTTTAATGTCTTGAATGGATTTAAGATCAACAACAGCTTCAAAATCCTGACCTTGATACCCTTGCCATCCTCCTAATCTGAAATCATCTCCACCACGTAAATTATCAATCAAAGCATTGTCACCACCTCCCGTATATTGAGGACTATACTGAGATTTAAGAATTATTCTCTTATCTATTTGAAGTTGTTGAAATTTGGATTCTACAACTTTGCTATATCCTGTGGCAGGATTGTATGCAACTGCTTTTAATAAAGTGGTTTTATTGATATTTATTGGTTTTGTATATTTTATTGAATTTACTGTTGGCTCAGAACTATCTAGGGTATAATATATTACATCTGTTTGAGCTGGATATTGAAAATTGGAATTATCAATTTTTGAAGGAGAAAAGAGAGAGATGGAAATCTCTGTTTTATCCATAAAGGAACGTTGCGTTGATTGTATATTAGGAACAATAGTGATTGAGGGAGAAACAAAACTGGATGGTCTGTTTTCTTCTTTATCTCCCCATTGTTTATTGGGAATATTACTCATCTCAAACTCAAGTGTTCCCCCATTTTTAAAATCATCATAGTTAAAATATGATTTAGAATAATTTTCACCATTGAGCTTTGCTGATTTAATATAAACATTCTCAGCATTTTGATCATTACAAATTATAATAAACTGCTCCCCGTTTTCAAGATTAATAGTTACTTTATCAAAAATCGGAGAACCAATAATATATTGATTGTTCCCCGGACAAACAGGATAAAAACCCATAGCGCTGAATACATACCAAGCCGACATCTGACCGCAATCTTCATTTCCACATAACCCATCAGGATTTGAAGTATAGAGTTCTTTCATTATCTTTCGAGTCAATTCCTGAGTCTTCCATGGAGCTCCGACATAATTATACAAATATGCGGCATGATGACTAGGTTCATTTCCATGTGCATACTGCCCAATTAATCCTGTAACATCCGACTGTCTACGACCGGTCATAATGGAAGAAGTATTAAACAATGTATCAAAAAAGGCTTCAGCTAATAAATTGCCTCCCAGCAACTTAATATAGTTATTAATATCATGAGGAACGTAAGTGGAGTATTGCCAGGAATTACCTTCTGTTATATGATTATTAATTTCTGTAGGATCAAATGGAAAAATAAAACCTCCATTTTCTTTTGGATGCATAAATCCATCAGAGTCTAAAATATTTTTATAAAACTGACACCTTTGAATGAATTCATTGTAGATTTCTTTATTACCAAGTTCCTTTGCAAATTGCGCAATACACCAGTCATCATAAGCATATTCCAAAGTTTTGGAAACATCCTCGTGTTCTTTATCTCCGGGAATAAAACCGAATTTAGCATATTCCGAACGTCCCAATTTATCAAGCTTTGCACTGGACACCATTGCTTCAAGCAGTTTCTTGTTGTCAATATCACCTATTCCCTTCATAAAAGCATCATAGATGACCGATACAGAGTGATATCCTATCATACACCAAGTTTCAAAGCCCGCTAACTCCCATACCGGTAACATTCCACCCTGTTCATAATGTTTCATGAAAGTGTATAGAAAGTCACTTGATCGTTTTCTGTCAATTAAGGAAAGAAGTGGATGAAGAGCCCGGTAGGTATCCCATAATGAAAAAACAGTATATACCTCATGTCCCTGCGATTGATGAATACTTCCATCCATTCCGTAATATCGTCCGTCAATATCAGAAAAGAGATATGGAGATGTAAAGGCATGATAAAGAGCTGTATAGAAGACTTCTTTCAACTCAGCATCTTCAGTTTCAACAACAATTTTGTTTAGTTCATCATTCCACATTTTCTGTGCATCTGCTTTAACTTTATCAAAATTAAAATCAGAAATTTCACTTTGATTATGAATAGCCCCTTCCATATCACTCACAATTCCCGAGATGGCAACTTTTAAAACGACTTCTTTCACATCATCTGCAAAATATATGACCGCTTTACAATCTTTCCCTGCTATTTCATTTTCCACATCAATAGGAATACCATTCACATAATATTCAATTTTTTTAATAGGTTGTGAGAAAAGAATGGAAAAAGATAGTTTCTGATGATCATTCCACGCACTCGATTCACGAATTCCTACTATCATGTTTTTTTTCGAATCATATTTTATTTTGCTGAAAATAACTTTATCCCTGTGTTTTAAATCAAGAATCACCCCTTTCGACTTATTGCCACCATCAGGAAAAGTATAACGATGCAAAGCCACTCTCTTGGAAGCAGTTAATTCTACTTTAACATTGTCCTTATTTAATAAAACAGCATAATAACCTGGAGAAGCAGTCTCATTTTGATGTGAAAAACTGCTTGCATATTCTTTGTTAATTACCGAGGGTTTCCCAGTGAAAGGCATTAATAAGAGGTCTCCATAGTCTGAACAACCTGTCCCGCTAAGATGCGTATGGGAAAACCCATATATTACATTATCAGAATAATGATAGGCCGAACATCCGTCCCAACCATCCAATCTCGTGTCAGGACCGGGCTGAATCATTCCAAACGGAACAATCGCACCCGGATAAGTATGTCCATGATAATCGGTCCCAACGAAAGGATTTACATATTGTGCAAGATTCTGTTGTTGCCCAAAAATCGAGACTGTAATAAAAAAAGAAAAAATAAAAATTAAGATAGAATACGACTTTTTCATGATAATATTAATAATTAGCGGCAAATATACAAAATAATAAATTTTAAATACTGCGTCACTGCCTATTCAAAACACACGCTAATTGAATATTAATCATATCTGTTTATTATTATTTTTAAAGACGTTCCGACTCACCATGCTCCTCCATCGCGCATAACGCTACAATCACTATTTCCATAAGGATATCTCAAAATTGTTTAATGAAAATTAAATAGAAAATCACTACATTTGCATCTTAAAAAATATCAGTGAATTCTAATATCAAACCCTTATTATTATTACTCCTTATCGGCACTTTGATATCTTGTAAACCAAAAAAAGCTGAAGAGGGAAAAATGATTTTCCGATATAATGAATCAAGCGGAATTCAGTCTCTTGATCCTGCATATTCCTCAGGTCAGTCAACTATTTGGCCCTGCAATCTTCTTTACAACGGATTGGTTGACTTGGATGATTCTCTTAATATTGTTCCTTGTATTGCAAAAAGATGGACCATAAGTGAAGATGGGAAGGTATATACTTTTATTTTAAAAAATGATGTCTATTTTCACAACACTAAATACTTTCCTTTCAAAGGTAAAAGAAAAGTGACGGCACAAGATTTTGTTTATAGCTTTAGTCGTATTTTAGATGAGGAAGTAGCCTCTCCCGGAGCATGGATTTTTCAAAAAGTTGAACGAGATTCTAAAGGAAGGCCCTCTTTCACTGCATTAAATGACAGCACTTTTCAAATTAAACTCACAGAGTTATTTCCCCCTTTTCTTGGTATTTTATCTATGAAATATTGCTCTGTGGTTCCTAAAGAAGCAGTAGAATATTTTGGAAAAGAGTTCCGAAAATTTCCTGTCGGAACCGGACCTTTTCAATTTCAACTTTGGGAAGAGGGAATTAAGTTAATACTGCGAAAAAATCCATACTATTTTGAAAGAGATGAAAAAGGGAAGCAACTTCCTTATCTTGATGCAGTTGCAATTTCTTTTATTGTGGACAAACAATCTGTCTTTATGGAATTCATGAAAGGCTCCCTCGACTTCATGTCAGGTATTGAAGCATGCTATAAAGATGCCCTGCTGACCAAAGAGGGCACACTGAATCCTAAACATGACCATAAAATTAATATGATTACCGGACCTTACCTTAATACCGAATATTTGGGGTTTTTACTAAAAGAAAAGGGAAATAATAATCCTTTACTTAACAAGAAAGTACGGCAGGCTATCAATTATGGCTTTGACCGTGAAAAGATGATCCGCTATTTGAGAAATAATATAGGCTACCCTGCCAATAGCGGATTTGTTCCCAAAGGAATGAAATCTTTTAATCCCGAAAAGGTAAGGGGATATTACTATAACGCGGAAAAAGCAGCCCAACTTCTTAATGAGGCCGGATATCCCTGTGGCAAAGGACTACCTCCAATTTCTCTTTCGGTTTCGGCATCCTATCTTGATATCAGCCAGTATATTCAACATGAACTCAGTAAAATTGGAATTACTATAACATTGGATGTGCAGCAAGCTGCTCAACAAAGACAAATGATGCGAAATTACCAGCTTCCCTTTTTTCGGGGTTCCTGGATATGCGATTACCCTGATCCTGAGAACTATCTCTCCCTTTTTTATTCCAAAAATCTTCAACCTATCGGGTCAAACTACACCCATTATGTTAATTCTGAATTTGACGACCTCTTTGAACAATCTCAGTCTATACTAAATGATTCATTAAGAAATAGTTACTATTCCAAAATGGATTCACTCCTAATGGAAGATTCTCCCGTGGTGGTGCTCTATTATGACAAGATTATTCGTTTCACACAGAAAAACGTTCATGGGTTGGGAACCAATCCCATCAATATGCTAAATCTAAAAAAAGTATATATAACTAAATGATAATAAATCATATAGCATATTCTCTCCAAAATCCATTATCCAGATAAAACATTCTAAAAATATTGTTTTGTCTTAATTTGTCAAGAGCCTCCTCATAGAATAAAAGCAACTCCGATGATTTGTGTGCATCACTACTGAAAATGCAGGGAATGTCACGTTTAGAGATCTCTTGTAATATAAAATCGGATGGATAAAATTCGCTGCAACGATTTTTGTAAAGTCCACGTGAATTAATTTCCACAATAATATTATGCAGCTTAATCAAATCCAATGCCTTCACCATAAGATTTCTGTACCAAATTTCCTTTTGATTAAAGAAGCGATCTTGATTGTGCATCTTAATTTTATCCAAATGAGCAATAATATCAAAACTTTGGGTCTCAATCATCTCAAAAGTTTGTTCCCAAAAAGCAGTCACAGCTTTTTGAATATTCCCATTAAAAAGCTCATAAATTCCCCTATCATAGACATCCCTTTTGGATCCGTCAATAAACCAAAGTTTTCCTGATATGTTTTCTTTAACAAGATGAACCCCTCCAATGATATAGTCAAGTGAATACTTTTGTTTATAGTAAGAAAAATCCCGAGTAACTTCGGGAATAAAATCACATTCCAATCCCACAAAAATATTTAGAGTCGTTTGTTGCTTTTGCCAAAATTGAATTTCCTTAATATATTCGGGAATTAGTTCATCACGAATAGCAAAATTATTTTCATGAGGAACAGGTGCATGGGAAGAAAAACCGAGATGATCAAACCGAAGGTCAACTGCTCTCTTCACAATGGAAGATATGGACTCCTTACCATCGCAAAATGTGGAATGTGTGTGATAATTACAGAGCATAAGTAGTAATCATTATTTATGTATCAGTGATTCTTTTTTATAGTGAGAAACAGCATTAGTATCCATTTCAACATCACATCCATATTCTCCAAGAAAAACAGTAAGAACAGAATCAAAATGGATTTGACTTTCCGTAATTTTTCTCGCAGATTGTAATAAAATGGCATCTAATTCATCTTGCAAAATGGGGGATTTCTCAATAGTCATTTTTTGTTTTAATTTCAACAATTTCGGAGCTTCGTTTTTTAAAACATGATCCACTGTCATAAAAAAAGATTGACTGGCATTATATAGCTCTTTATTATCATGAAAATACTTTATTTTATCAAGTTTTGAAATACATTCTTTGTTTTTGTTAACAGCTTTAACATAAAAATCGCCCAACACAAAATCATCAAAAAAAGAGGCTTGGAAAAGAGTATCCATTTGCTTCATCATTTTTGATTGGAGCAAAATAATTGAATCAGCGTATTGACTAGCTGTTTCACTTTGGGTTTTATTTTTACATGAAAAGGAAAATATACAAAGAAGCAAAAAAACAAAAAATTGATACCGTATCATCGTCATAATTTTGGGCAAATATATGAATTATTCCTCATTTATTATCAAATTAGAGAGGACTATCGGAAAATTTATGCATTAGCGATTGTAGCGGAAACACTGCAAAGGCGGGTGTTTCGGGGGCTCAGAGATCAGCAAAGTGATACCCGTAGAGACGCGATTAATCGGGTCTCTACAATTTCTCCCATGACCAACGCCTGCGGAGTTGCAGCGAAAAGCGCGACGGCGAACCACAGCGAGCCGGAACGCCCAAAAAATCTATAAATAGTAATTCATTCAAGAAATTTCAGCAAAATAAAAAAAAGAAAATTTTATTTTGACAATAGTAATTCGGGAGTTAGCATCTGCAAATTTTCTACAGAAAAAATTGTATTTTTGCACGCAAAATATAAAAAGCATTCAATGAACAATTTATTAGAGAAACTAGAAGGAATTTATAACCGTTGGCTTGAAATTGGGGAAGAAATAACTAAGCCGGAGATGATGGAAAACATGAAACGATTCATCAAACTTAGTAAAGATTATAAAGATCTTCAGCCGGTAATTGATGCTTATAAAAATTACAAAAATATAATTGACAATATTGCCCACGCTAAATTGATAGTCTCAACTGAGAAGGATGAAGAATTCAAAGAGCTGGCTAAAGCAGAATTAGATTCACTCATTGTAGAAGAAGAAAAATTGGAAGAAAATATTCGTTTTTTACTTCTTCCATCAGATCCGCAAGACAGCAAAAATGCACAAGTTGAAATTCGTGCAGGTACAGGTGGTGATGAAGCCAGTATTTTTGCAGGTGACCTGTTTAGAATGTACCAACACTATTGTGATAAAAAAAACTGGAAAATAGAGACTCTATCAATGACTGAAGGTACAGTTGGCGGATTTAAGGAAATAGTATTTAATATAATTGGAGAGAATGTATATGGATTGATGAAGTATGAGTCAGGTGTTCACCGGGTACAAAGAGTTCCTCAGACTGAAGCTCAGGGACGTGTACACACCTCTGCAGCATCAGTAGTCATTCTTCCTGAAGCAGATGAATTTGATGTAGAACTTAAACAGAGTGACATTAGAAAAGATACCTATTGTTCTTCGGGTCCCGGAGGACAATCTGTTAACACTACTTACTCTGCAGTACGTTTGACTCACATTCCAACAGGTATTGTAGTGGCTATTCAAGATGAGAAATCTCAACTTAAAAATCTTGAAAAAGCGATGACAGTTCTACGAAATCGAATCTTTGAAAGAGAATACCAAAAATATCTTGATGAGGTTTCTTCAAAACGAAAAACAATGGTTTCAACCGGCGACCGGTCAGCAAAAATCAGAACGTATAATTATCCCCAGAATAGGGTAACCGACCACAGAATTAACCTAACTACTTATAATCTTATCGGTTTTATGGACGGAGAAATACAGGAGATGATTGAGGCGCTGCAAGTTGCAGAAAATGCAGAAAGGTTAAAAGCAGCAGTAGAAGAGATCTAACTTTTCTTTCTTTTTTATTGATATTTTATTATCTTTGCCTGTTTTTTGAAAAAAAAAATTATTAACTTAAAATTATCATCATGGCATTAGCAATTAACTCTGAGAATTTTGATTCAATCATGAAAAGCGACCAACTTGTAGTTATTGATTTTTGGGCACAATGGTGCGGTCCTTGCAGAGCATTAACCCCTATTGTTGAAGAATTAGCCGAAGAATACAAAGGAAGGGTTGTAATAGGAAAATGTGATACAGACGAAAACAATGACATTGCTGTACAATTTGGAGTACGAAATATCCCTATGTTAGTTTTTCTTAAAAATGGAGAAGTAAAAGATGTTTTAGTAGGATTAGTTAAGAAAAATGAATTGAGTGCAAAGATTGACTCACTAATGTAATTAATAATAACTATAATAACAATAAAATCAATCAATTATGTTTAAAAATCATCCAAAAGGATTATTAGTTTTAGCATTGGCGAATATGGGAGAGCGTTTTGGCTATTACACAATGTTAGCAATATTAACGCTATTTATGCAAGCCAAATTCGGACTCAGTTCAAAAGAGACAAGTATTATTTACGGGACTTTTCTTGCAATGGTATACTTCCTGCCTGTATTTGGAGGTATTTTGGCAGATAAAGTTTTGGGTTATGGGAAAACTATACTTCTCGGAATTATTGTAATGTTTAGCGGTTATTTGCTCCTTTCAATGCCAACTGAAGCTGGTTCTGCTGGAAAATCAGCTATGTTTATTTCATTGGGATTAATTGCTATCGGAACCGGATGTTTTAAAGGAAATCTTCAGGCTCTTGTTGGAAATTTATATGAAGATCCACGTTACAGTAAATACCGTGATATAGCATTTTCAATTTTTTATATGTTTATCAATATTGGGGCATTCTTTGCTCCCAGTGCTGCAAATAGCATCAACAATGCAATTTTACTCCGTGACAACTACACCTATGATGCAGCAATTCCAACCAACTATGTCAAATTAAACGATAAAATCGTTGATGAAAATACTTTCATGGTAGAAGCATTTGGAAAAGAACATAAACCTTTAGTTACCGCTAAAGATTCTGCAAACTACATCAATAAGATGAAAAAGAAAGAGGGCGTAATGTTTGCTAAAGACAAAGAAAATGTACAGTTCAAACTAAAAGCTGCTGCTCTTAGACAAAATAATATCATTACAAAAAATGAGTATGCCCTTCTTAATGACATTAAAACACCGGCAACAGATGCAGCAAAAGCAGCTGTGATAGAAAAAGTTACTATATCCGATCTTCCTGATGGAAAACCTACTGAAAAATGGGCAGAAAATTATGTAAGTAACTCTTTGACAAAATCATATAATATGGCTTTTGGAGTTGCTTGCATCAGTCTTGTTATTTCTTTATTGATTTTTTTAATTTTTAGACGTTCCTGGAAAGGTGTTGATAAAACTTTAAAACAACAGTTGAAAGAAGCAAAAGCTGCTACAGGAAGTACCTCTAGTGTAGTTCAATTAACAAAAGCTCAGACCAGAGAAAGGATGATTGCACTATTTTTGGTTTTCTTTGTAGTAATTTTCTTCTGGATGTCATTCCATCAAAACGGATTATGCATGACTTTCTTTGCCAGAGATTATACAACCAGTGACGTTTCTGGGAGTGGAATTATGCTTTTCAACATATTATCTTTACTCTCTTTTGTAGCGGTTATGTATGGTGTTTACTGGTCAACAATGGGGCTTTTCGGAGGAAAAAGAAGTATATCAAAAGGATTAATCACAATGGGAATAGGAATCATAGGACTGGTTGTCTTCTATTTGTTGAAAGTAAATGGAGCTGACAGTATTAAGATTACTCCTCAAATATTTCAACAATTTAATCCTTTCTTTATTGTCATTCTTACCCCGCTAGCAGTAGCTATTTTCTCAGCTTTGAATAATAAGGGCAAAGAGCCAACTGCACCAAGAAAAATAGGAATGGGAATGTTTGTTGCGGCGTTAGGATTTATCATACTGATGATCGTTTCATTTAATTTGCCGGCTCCTTCAGATATCCAGGGAGTTTCAGACACTTTGGTATCATATAACTGGCTTATTGGAACTTACTTCACCTTAACCATTGCCGAATTGTTATTAAGCCCAATGGGATTATCATTTGTAGCAAAAGTTGCTCCACCCCAATACAAAGGTATGATGCAAGGAGGTTGGCTGGCTGCAACTGCAATCGGGAATTATCTTGTTGGTGTTATGGGGACCCTTTGGAATGAATTACCTTTATGGTTATTCTGGGGAGTATTGGTTGCTTGTTGTATTCTTTCTGCAATCTTCATATTCTCAATTATCAAACGTCTTGACAGAGCAACAACAGATACACCGGCTCCGGTATCTGAATAGGATCCCTTTCTGAATCGAAAAGATTATTCATTATAAGGGACTCGCCCAGTAGGCAGTCCCTTATCTATATTAAGGACTAATTTGCACATAATATTGTTCATAATTCATGTTAAAACCTTTTAATATTCGCCATTAAGAATTGTAAATTTGCATTAGAAATAGAATTGTGCAATATTCTTTTATATATAATCAAGCTACATTATGAAAAAAATCATTCTGCTTATTGCAATCATTTTTAGTGGATTGTCGCTGATTGTTTTAGCGCAGACGAAAAGTGATGAATTAAAAAGCAATAAGAAAAAAATTGAGCAGGAGATTGCTACAACTCAAAAATTACTGAATCAAACGAAAAAGAACAAAAACACTTCTTTACAGCAAATATCAATGCTGCGAAAACAAATATCTAACAGGGAAGAACTCATTACAACATTAAATAATGAAATTTTTGATCTTGAAGAAGAATTGGATTTAAATATCAAGTTATCACAATCTTTAGATAAAAAACTTGAATACATGAAATCAGACTACTCAAGAGTAGTCTATTTAGCATACAAAAATCGCAACATGATTGACAAAATTAGTTTTTTGCTTTCTGCTGAAGATTTTGGGCAAATGTTTAGAAGAATCAAATATTACGCGGTTTTCGCTGAGAATGTCAAGCATCAAGTTAAATTAATCAATCAAACAAAAGAAGAGATTATCAAAAAAAATGAAGAGATAATATTGTTGAAGGAAGAAAAAATAGCTCTTCTCGAAGGAAAAGAGAAAGAAGTAAAAAAACTCGAAATAGATAGAAATGAGAAAACTAAAAACGCAGAACAACTCAAAAAAAAGGAAAAACTTTTAGCTTCAGAACTTCAGACAAAACAGAAAAAAAGGAAAGAACTTGATATTGCTATTAAAAAAGCAATTCAAAATGAAATTTTAGCAGAAAATGCAAGAAAAGCAAAAGCAGCCAAATCAAAACCTACTGCCAGCAGTGCAACTCCTGCCAAAACAGCCTCTAAAAACGAAATTACTCTTACTCCTGAAGAAAAAACATTGAGCAACTCATTTGTCAATAATCAGGGACGGCTTCCCTGGCCGGTCGCAAAAGGAGTTAAAGTAAGTGATTTTGGAAATTATCCGCACCCGGATGTTCCTTCTGTTATGATTGAAAACAGAGGAATTGACATCCTTGTTGAACCGGGAACATCAGTTAGAAGTGTTTATGAAGGAGTCGTCTCCGGAGTACTGGATGTCCTTGGTACAAAAGTGCTTATGATAAGACATGGAGAATATCTCACTGTATACCAAAACTTGACTAATATCAGTGTTAAAAAAGGGGATAAAGTAAATACAAAACAAGTTGTTGGTAATATTGGAAAATCACCCTACGAACTTCACTTTGAAGTGTGGAAAAACAATTCCTATCAAAACCCTAATTCGTGGCTTACAAAAAAATAATATATCCAAATAATCAAGAATAACCAAAATGAGAATTGATGTAGAAGAAGCTTTCAAACAAAAGAATCCAAAATTGCATAAAAAAATCCCGAATTTTGTATTCAATAAAATAAGAAGGCTTATTCATGAGGAAGAAATCAACAATTTTATCAGTGAACACAAAGAGGAACCTCCCATTCTTTTTGCCACTCATGGTCTTGAAGATCTATTTAAAATAGAAATTAAGATAGTTAATGAGGAAAAAATACCTAAGACCGGTCGACACATAATTGTAGCAAATCATCCATTGGGTGGGCTTGACGGGTTGACCATGATCAGCTTACTGGGAAGATACCGTTCAGATATCAAATTGCCGGTAAATGACCTTTTAATGCAGTTAAAACCTCTTGAAGGAGTATTTACTCCGATAAATAAACATGGCAGAAATAAACAAGATTCCATCAAGCAACTAAATGATATTTTTGATTCTGATGACCTCATTATTTACTTTCCGGCAGGTCTTTGCTCAAGGAAACAAAAAGGAGGAATCTATGACTTGGAATGGAAAAAAACAATTATATCCAAAGCAAAAGAATATCAACGAGATATTATCCCCGTATATTTCGATGGAAAAAATAGTAACCGTTTCTATAATATTGCAAATTTTAGAAAGAAAATTGGTATAAAATCTAATATAGAAATGATATTTTTGCCGGATGAAATGTTTCGGCAGACAGGAAAAAAGTTTACCATAGTTTTTGGAAATCAAATAAAATTTACTACTTTTGATAATTCAAAAACCGAAAAGCAATGGGCTCAATGGCTAAAGGAACAAGTTTACGACCTAAAAAATTTATATTAAAAAATGAAGAACATTATAGATCCTATTGATCTCGATCTTTTAAAAAGTGAACTTACAAAAGAAAAATTTGTCCGCGATACAACATCCGGGAATAATTCGATCTATATGATTGATGCCCATAATGCTCCCAATACGATGTTGGAAATTGGGAGATTAAGGGAACTAACTTTCAGAGCAGCCGGAGGTGGCACAGGCGAAGAAGTTGATATTGACGAATACGACACTTCTGAAGTCCCATTCAAACAACTAATAGTTTGGAGCAACAATGCTGAAGAGATTATCAGCGCATATCGTTTCGTTATTGGAAAAGATGTACCCCTTGACGAAAATGGATATCCTCATACTCCTTCTTCAAAATTATTTTACTTTTCAGAAAAATTCATTCAAAATCAATGGCAAGAATGTATTGAATTGGGAAGAAGTTTCGTCCAACCAAAATATCAGGCTTCTAATAATTTTCGTGAAAGTTTATTTGCACTTGATAACATTTGGGATGGGCTGGGAGCCTTAATTGTGAATAATCCCTCTGCTAAATATTTCTTTGGAAAAATGACTATGTATAACCAATACAATCGTATAGCTCGTAATATGATTCTCAATTATCTTGCAAAACATTTCCAAGGAGATCCTGAATTAGTTCATCCATTTAAAACAGTGGAAACAGAAAGAGGAATTGATTCTATAAAACAAGTTTTCAGTAATTCCGGAAATTCCATTAAGGAAGATTTCAAAATTTTAAATCAAAACATTCGTGATTTAAAAGTGTCTATTCCTCCCCTTATTAAAACATATATTTCACTTACCTCTACCATGCAATATTTTGGGGTTTCCCCTAACGAGGAATTTGGTCCTGTTGAAGAAATATGCATCCTTATTAAGATTGCTGACATTTACGAAAACAAGAAAATTCGTCATGTATATTCATATCATTAAAAATTATTATCAGACTCTTCAAATACTTTAAATACCTATTCTAAAACAAAATAATGGTAATCAAATCAATAAAATATTTGCAGAGTGTGGTTGAATGGAACAAATGTCCCCCACCTTTATTACCTGAATATGCTTTTATTGGGCGCTCAAATGTGGGAAAATCTTCCCTGATAAATATGCTTGGCAATAATAAAAATCTTGCTAAAACTTCTTCTCATCCCGGGAAAACACAAACCATAAATCATTTCCTTGTAAATGATGAATGGTATTTAGTAGATTTGCCCGGATATGGTTATGCCTCAATTTCTAAAACCTATCGTATCAATTGGGTAAAAATGATTCATGATTATATTTTATTAAGGGAAAACCTTCAATTGGTATTTATTTTGATTGATTCGCGAATTGAACCTCAGAAAAAAGACCTAGAATTTATCGATCAATTGGGAGAAATGAAAACCCCTTTTTCAATTATTTTTACTAAATCTGATAAAGTATCCAATAAAAAAGTTTTGGAAAATCTCTCTTCCTTTAAACAAAAAATGCTACAAAACTGGGAAGGACTTCCGCCCTTCTTCATCACTTCTTCTAAAAACGGTCAAGGCAAAAATGAGATTTTAAACTATATTGATGAAATAAATACTAGTTATTTCAAGAATTAATTTTAAAAATAACCACCAATGCCAATATGTTTCCTAATGAAAAAAATAATTATCTTATTATTATTCTTTATCATTTTGGATAGTTGTCAAAGTCAAAAGAAAGCAATAGAATCGGTTTCTAATATGCCCATACAGTCAACCGTATGGATATTCACTTCTGTTGAAAAGCAAAATATTGATTCACAACAACTTAATAGTCCTTTTATTGTATTTGACACAAACGGAAGATATTTCGGGAACTATGGATGCAATAAATTTTTTGGGACCTATTATATAAGAAAGAAGAGAATAACTATGGACTTTTCAGGCGCAACCAAAAAATTGTGCTCTGATATGGAAATAGAAAGAATTATAAGTAAAAATATCAAGCAAAATATTACCCACTATAAAATATCTCAAGATACACTCATTCTGTTTTCAAAAAAAACTGAAAGATTCAAATTTACGGCAAAGAAAAATATCCTGGAATAAATTATTTTTTTATAGATTTTGCTAATGTTATTCTCATAACAGTACCCTTATCCAAATAGGAAGATTTAACAATCAATTTTCCCTTATGGTATTCTTTAATAATTCGTTTTGATAAGGTTAACCCCAGGCCCCATCCCCTTTTTTTAGAAGTATATCCGGGTTTAAAAATATTTTTTTGCTTCTTTTGAGGGATTCCTTTCCCGGTATCACTTATATCAATATGAACTACTTTTTCCTCTTCAATAAAATCGATCGTAATTATTCCACAGCCATCCATTGCATCAACGGCATTTTTACATAAATTCTCGATAACCCATTCAAAAAGATATCTGTTTATAGGCAAAATTATATCTCCGTTTTTGGGTTTATTCAGTATTATACTTACCTTTCCGGATATTCTTGTTTGAAGATAAGTAAGAAAATCTTCTAAAATTATAACTAAATTTTCCTCCTTCAATTCCGGAATAGAGCCAATTTTTGAAAAGCGCTGTGCAATAGTTTCCAATCGATGAACATCTTTATCAATTTCGCTAATGATTGATTTGTCAATACATTGATCTTTAAGAAGTTCATTCCAAGCCATGAGAGATGAAATAGGAGTTCCCAGCTGATGAGCAGTTTCTTTAGACATTCCCACCCAAACCTGATTTTGTTCGGATCTTCTTGAAACGCTAAATAAAAGATAGGCAATTATTCCAAATAACAATACAATAAAAAACTGCAAAAATGGGAACAGTCGAAGTTGCTTTAAAACTGAAGATTCTTCATAAAAAACGAAACAGGTCTTATCTTCCGGTAAAGTAATCTTAATCGGTTTATTCTCTTGCTTCATCTGAGCAATAATTTTATGTAACTCAGACGAATTTTGCAACTTCGCAGAATCAAGATTACCATATGCTATCACAACATTTTCAGAACTATCGGTAACAATAACGGGAACAGAAGCTGAGTTAATAACAACCTCTTGAAAAAAAGATTGAACTAAATTATTAAGGACAATACGAAGATTTTTATATATCTGAGATTCTTTATAATAGACCATAATGTACTGATTCTGATAGTATTGAATTTTAACACTATCGTAATCAGACATTTGATTACCCAATTCAGAAATATTCTTCATTTTAGACACTTCAGGGCTCACATTAACTGCACAGTCAATTTCTCCATTTTCATGAACAATAATTGAAGGAATGGTTGTATTTGAAGAGATAATATTTTGATAAAAGGTAATATCTTCATCCCATGAAGCTTCATTTACTTTTTGAAGAGCTTGTGCAAAAATTGATACTCTTTTTCCTTCTTCAATTTTAATAGTTTGGAAAAATTTTTCAGTATAATTAACCAATTCAGCCTTATAGGATATAGCATCAGCCCATAATTCAACTCGTCGTCTCTCTTCATTAGCAATATTACTAATCAATAAATTTGAATAGTAAATAATAAAAAGAAAAACAACAGCAGCAGAACCAAACAGCAACAATTTCCAACGTTTTTTATTGCTATAAATATTCATATATGGTGAATTTAGAAAACAAAAACACTATACTTTTAACAACTCATCAATTATATTTTCAACAGAGATACCTTCAGCCTCAGCTTTATAATTTTTAATAATACGATGCCTCAAAATATTATGAGCAACTGATTTAACATCTTCAATATCAGGAGAATATTTACCATTGAGAACTGCATGTGTTCTTGCACCGACCAGTAGGAATTGTGAAGCACGAGGACCGGCTCCCCAAGTAAGATAATCATTAGCCCATTGATGAGCTTTCGACGTATTGGGGCGAGTCATAGTAACAAGATTCACCGCATATTTATAAATATTTTCGGGAATTGGAATCTTTTGAAGTAATTTCTGATAAAATATGATTTCATCTACTGAGAGGATCTGTTTTGGTACCTGCATTTCCCCATGAATAGTTGTTTTAACAATATCAACTTCTTCCTGAAAAGAGGGGTAATCCAAGTAAATATTAAACATAAACCTATCTTGTTGAGCTTCCGGAAGAGGATAAGTTCCCTCTTGTTCAATCGGATTTTGGGTAGCCAAAACAAAGAAAGGATCAGGCAAATTATAAGTAATTCCGTTCATACTAACGGAACGCTCTTGCATTGCCTCCAAAAGTGCAGATTGAGTTTTGGGAGGAGTACGATTAATTTCATCAGCTAAAACAATATTTGCAAAAATAGGTCCTTTTACAAATTTGAATTTTCTGTTTTCATCCAAAATCTCAGTACCCATTATATCCGATGGCATTAAATCAGGTGTAAACTGAATACGATTAAAAGTAAGGTTTACAGCTTGAGCAATTGTTGTGATCATCAAAGTCTTAGCAAGTCCGGGTACCCCAATAAGCAAAGCATGGCTTCGACTAAACATGGCCATCAGAACATTTTTAACAATATCATCCTGCCCAACAATTACTTTGGCAATTTCCTTTTTTAATTCAGCATATTTTTCAACGAAAGCATCTATCGCTTCAACATCATTTTTAAAACTTAATTCCATTTTCAGATTTGATTGAGGTTAAGGGATTTGCCACTCACTAACAAATGGGCAATTTTTATATTCTTCTGATACTTTGATACTGGTTACTTTTACTTTATTAATAATCCATTTATCAATAGTATTGTATTTTTTTTCTTCTAATGCAGCATTTTTAATCATATCATAATCTTCCTTAAGGTTTGGTTTATGAGCTGGAATTTTTGATTTTAAATATATAATTCGATATCCCATCATCCCATCTTCATTAACAAAAGGAACTGCTTCGGAATATTTTTCGGGAGTCAACTTGTCAATAGTAACAAAAGTAGCCTGATCTATAGATTCCTTGTCAAATTTATTTGAATTGGAGTATGGATTAACAAGCCAACCACCGCTGTTTTTGTTTGGATCATCAGAATACAAAAGTGCAGCTTCACTAAAATTCAATTTTTGAGCTATAATAATAGAGCGAATGCTATCAAGGAACTCAATTGCTTTCACCTGTTCATCAAGTGAAGGCTTAGGTTGAAGCAAAATATGAGCAACATTAATAGACTCCCCTCTTCTCTCAATTAACTGTATAATATGATAGCCGGCTTTCGTTTGAACAACCTGGGAGATTTCGCCTGTTTTAAGCTTAAAAGCAACTGCTTCAAATTCAGGATAAAGGGTTCCTCTCTCAACAAATCCAAGATTGCCTCCTTTTGAAGCTGTCCCGGGATCATCCGAATAAAGTCGTGCTAACATTGAAAATTTTTCTCCGGCAAGAACCCGATCACGAAATTCATTTAATTTATTTTTTATTGCTGTAATTTCTTCTTCACTAACAGGAGGGGACTTAACTATGTGACCAAATTCGTAAGTTGCCTGAACAACAGGCAAACTATCATAAGAGACTCTTTCAAAGAATGACTTCACTTCAGAAGGAGTAACAGATACTGCACTAGTAATAGAATTTTGAACCTGCTCAACCAATAGATATTCACGTGTCATAGAACGCATATCTTTCTTGATCTCAGAGAGAGGTTTTTTATAATATTCCTCAATAACTTTCGGATCTCCACCTACCTGCTGAATCAAATAAGCTATTCTATAGTTAATTTGGTCATCAACTTGCTGATCCGTAACTTCAATACTATCTAAAGAAGCCTGATGGACCATCAATTTTTGTAATACAATTTTTTTCAGAATATCGCATTTAATTTCCACCTCATCCTCTCCTGGCCCATTTTGAGAAGCATATTCAAAATAGGCATTTTCGAGATCAGATTTCATAATAATCTCTTTCCCAACAACCACAATAATGCCATCAACGGGGATATTATTCTGAGCAAAAATAACTATTAAATTAAAAGTAAAAATTAATAATACCAACAGTCTTTTCATGCTAAATTATTTGCGTTCCAAATTAATCTAAAATAACCTATAAAAATAAGTTTGCGAAAATACAAAAAAAGAAGACATCATTGTCTTCTTTTCAATTGTAAATAAAATATAATTTTTATTTTCTTCCTAAGCTTTCATCAGATACAGTTAATTTCAATCTGCCTTTTGCTCTGCGGGCAGCCAAAACTCTACGACCATTAGCAGTTGACATCCTTTCTCTGAAACCGTGTTTGTTTTTGCGTCTTCTATTCGATGGTTGATATGTCCTTTTCATTACAATTATTATTTATTTACTCTCAATTTTTAAGTTTGCAAAGATACATTTTTTTTTAATACAGCAAAAAATATTTTTTATTTTAAATATTTTTCAATGATAAGTTTCGGATTTTTAACTGATTTCTGAAGCCATTCAAGGAGTAATTCTTCTTTTTCTGAAGGAGATAGTTGCCATTGGACAGATGATTTTCTGAGTTTTTCGACAAAATTTGAAAGAACTATTGCAACAGAATTTGAAATATTATAGCTCTCTGTAAATCCATAAATGGGGATTTTTACGCATACATCAGCCATTTTTATTGCTTCATTGGTCAAACCTGTTAATTCTGTCCCAAAAAGGAATGCAGTTTTATCATGTATGGGTAATTGTTCCAAAAAACAACTCTCCTCACCAGGTACAGTTGCCACAATCTTATAGCCCTTTGATTTCAAAGTTAGAATGCAATTTTCCAGATTATTATCAAATTTTGGATAATTAGAAATAGTAAGCCATTTATTTGCCCCCATTGAGATAGCTTTATGCACAGTAAATTCATTTTCATTCTCTACAACATGAACATCCTGAACTCCAAAACACTCACATGTTCGCATGACGGCACTAATATTTTGTGTCTGATACAAATCCTCTAATACAACTGTGACATGTCTTGTTCTGTTTTCAAGAACATCTCTTATTCTACTTAATCTCGTTTCAGAAAGAAATGTACTTAAATAAGAAGACACTTTTTGTCTGATAGTTGGATCACTTATTTTTATCAATTCATATTCAATATTTTTCATAATCTCGTAGGCAAAACTTTATGTAACAAAAAAAGCCCAGAATTGGGCTTTTTTGTTACATAAAGTTTTCATCAAATACTACACATGAGCAGTAAGTTCTGAACCAGCTTTAAATTTTACAACATTCTTTGCAGGAATTAACATTTCTTTTTTTGTTTGTGGATTGCGACCTTTTCTTGCAGCGCGTTTAACCACTGCAAAAGTACCAAATCCAACCAAAGAAACTTTTTGTCCTTTTTTCAAAGCATCAGTTGTAGAACCGATAAAAGCTTCTAAAGCATTTTTAGCTTGTACTTTTGTACATCCAGCTTTTTCAGCCATAGCACTAATTAATTCAACTTTGTTCATTTTAACATAATTTTGGTTAATAAACATATTTCCTACTAGCATGCAAAGTTAAAAGATATTTTGAATAATCAAGTTTATTTTAATTCATTTTCTGAATTGTTGATAAAATTAGCCCTATTGTTAATAACCTAAGACAAAATTGGCGTTATATTACACTAAAATAATTTTAAAATATAATTTTCAGATTTGAAACCCGCTAAAAACATCTTAATTTCCATTCTTCTTTTGCCTTCAAGTTGCACATTTTGAAGCAAAATTTGAAAATCCTTAGTAGAAATAGAAAAATTACTATATTTATCAGTAGTTATCGTTCCCGGTAAAAAAACAGATTTTTCATCTGAAACCTTGGCTTGGAAACATTTTAAAATAGATTCTTCTCCATTAATATTTTTTATTTTAGTATAAGCACCGGGAGAAGGTGAGAGCCCACGAATTTTATTAAAAATTATTTTAGCCGGTTGATTCCAATCTATAAGAGTATCCTCCTTTTCGATTTTGGGAGCAAGCTTTATATTTTCTTCCCTAAGGGAGGTTTGTGGAATTAATTTAGAACTCCCGTTTTCAATAGATTTGATAGTATCAACAGCTAAGGAAGCGCCTTCCATTTTCAACCTATCATAAAGTTCTCCCGTTGTTTCATTTTCTCCGATTGATACTTCTCTAAAATCAATAATATCACCTTTATCAATATCATTGTTCAGAAAAAAAGAGGTTACACCGGTTTTCGTTTCACCATTCATCACAGCCCAATGAATAGGGGCTGCTCCCCTGTAATTTGGCAAAAGCGATGCATGTATATTAAATGTACCTAAAGGTGGAATAATATAAACCGATTCAGGCAACATTCTGAAGGCAACTACAACAAATAATTCAGCATTTAGTCCTCTAAGAGTTTCAATAAAAATAGGATCTTTTAATTTTTCAGGTTGTAATAGTCTCAGATTTTTTTCCAAGGCATATTTCTTTACATCAGAATAATGAATTTGTTGTCCTCTCCCTGAAGGTTTATCAGGGGTGGTCACAACTGCTGCAATTTCATATCCTGTTTTATAAATTGCATCCAAAGTTGCTACTGCAAAATCGGGCGTACCCATAAATACTATTTTCATAGGGAAGTTTATAAAAATAAAAAAAATATATAGCTCACCTAATTATTATGAAGTTTACGTTCAAGTAATAACATTTTAAGACAAGAAAAAGCAGCTTCTACACCTTTATTGCCATGTCTTCCCCCTGCCCTTTCTTCTGCCTGCTTCATAGTATCGCATGTCAGGACCCCAAAAATGACAGGAGTATTATAATCTATCGCTACTTTCATAATACCTGTTGCCACCGCCTGAGAAATAAATTCGAAGTGTCTGGTTTCACCTTGAATAACACACCCAAGACAAATTACGGCATCAAGTTGATCATCAGCTTCTAACATCATTACAGCAGCAGTTGGCAACTCAAAACTACCCGGAACATAACAAATTGAAATATTTGACTTATCTATTCCCTGTTCAATAAGAGTATTAAAAGCTCCTTCTTTTAAAGAATTTGTAACGGTGTTATTCCATTCGCTGACAATAATCCCAATTTTTTGATTTTTAAGGGAAGAAAAATTAACAGTATTAAATTCGGATAAATTTTTCTTTTTTTCTGTCATTATTTTGAAGCATTTATTTTGGCTCTTTCCAAATATCTGTCAATACCCATCAACTGATATTGCTGATAAAATTCACTTTCAATTCTCTGATAAGCTTCTAAAGCACTTTCCCAGTTATCATTTCGTTCATACATTTGGGCCAGCTTAAACAAATTATTGGGAGTAAAATAGGGATTATCACCTTTAACTGCTTTTTTATAGTATTTAATAGCATTTTCTGAATCACCCTCATCATCATAAATATCTCCAATCAAAGCCTGACAGTTATACCAATATACATTTTCTTTTTTTCTGAATTTCAAAAAATAGTCTAAAGCATCTTGTTTTTCACCCATTTGCAGATAACAAAGACCGGCAAAATATTTGGCACTATTTCCAACTTTTGTCATTTTATAACCTGAAGCAATATCGAGAAAACCTTCATTTTCATCATCTCCTTCCAAAGCTAGATTAAAAGAAGCAGTATCTCCCATTTGAAAGCCACGTGAATAATATTCAATAGGTTTAACAATAAGCGCAGCCCCTCTCTCATTTTTTGGCTTTAAATAAAATTTATTGAAAGCCAAAATTGCTAAGATAACTACCATTAAACCAATCAAAATACCATATATAATTTTTTGATATTTATTAAAGAAGGTGACAGTTTTTGTAACAATATTGTCTTTTTTCTGAGATTGAATTTCTTTTTTAGCACCAATTTTTTCACTATTTGCCATAACCATAAATTTTATAAAATTTTGGGTGCAAAGATAGTAAATATTTTGTTTGTCTAAAAAATAAAATTTCAAACAAAATCAATATAGCAGACAACCTTTATTCTATATTTTTTTCTTTTTTCCAAGAAGATACTCATTAAACCAATCTGCAAACATTTGAATAAAAATTCTATTATAGACGTGCTTAAAAGCATATCTATCCGCTTCAATATTTTGAACAATCTCTTCCGGGTGAGTCAATGGAAGAATTTTTTCTGCTTGACGAATCAATTTTCTAATTTTTCGCTTTCGGTTTTTTAGCCCAACATTTGTTACCAAATTCACATTGGGAGTAATACATAATCCGTTATGATACCATATATGATAATTATATTGATATTCCCATATATCCAAATCATATTTCTTTAAAATATTAAAACGCCTTGTCCAGTAATTTTTCTCTTTCGGTTTATCTACATAGTTAGACACAACTTTACTAAAATCAACATCATCCAGTTCTGTCATCTTAAGATCAAAGTTTTTCCATCTGTCACTCCATGTTGCAAAACCCCAGGTGGTGGAATAGGCTGAAAAATA
Organism: Bacteroidota bacterium; assembly: GCA_019135895.1. Lineage (GTDB taxonomy): Bacteria > Bacteroidota > Bacteroidia > Bacteroidales > WCHB1-69 > JAGVVH01. The sequence goes on from JAGVVH010000154.1 coordinate 97,607, forward strand.
ATATGATGCATTACCTCTTTGAAAGCGTTTTTGGAAATTAGTACCTCCTATATGTGAAATTTTAAATTCATTTCGATATTTGATAAGCAATTCTTCACAATAATAAAAGAAATCCATATTTGGCAAAGTGTCATCAAATAGAATGATTCCTTCATCAACATGAGAGAAAAACCAACTAACAGCGTGATGAATCATTTTAGATTTTCCATAATGCTCTTCATTAAAAAACTCATGTACCTCACATTCCCATTCCGGCATGATTACAGCACGGGTTTTCAAACAATTCAGATAATCCAAACGATCATTATGAATTGCACCATCTGCTGCAACATAAAGTTGAGAAGGCTTAAGATCTTTGATCACCTGAAACAGGTTGTGAGTGTCAGCAACCCGATTATACAAAACTAATAATATAGGAACTTGAAACATAATCTCACTATTTTTGAGGCAAAAGTAATAATATTTCTTTTATACAAAAAAATCCACATTCTTTTTTTACAGAAATCTATGATTAAAGCTCAGGCAAAAAGGCATTTTAGTACTTTTGCATACCTAATTCGAAATTATATGAATTGTAATAATATTTATCAACAAAAATTCAAAATTCTATCTTTCCTTATTGACAATAAATCACAATTAAAACCTTACTATTTATTGAGTTATTTGCAGGAAGTCGCTTGGGCACACGTAAATGAATACAACATTGGATGGGACTATCTCAATCATTGCAACAAGTTTTGGGCTATAATTCGTTACCATATTATTATTGAACGAATGCCTAAATGGAATGAAGAAGTTATCCTGCAAACTTGGGGAAAACCCTATGGGAATCTTTTACAGCCACGTGATTTTGAGATGCTTGACAGCAACGAAAACATTATCATTAGAGCCACATCCTCTTGGGTTATTCTTGACAAAATAACTGGAAAACCACAAAAATTGGATGATTATAAATTTAAGTATTTCGAAAATAAAGAGAAGAATGCTATTTTTGAATGTGCTCCTAAAATTGAAAAAACAAACTTCTTCAATTCGCCTGTTATTAAACAAGTTGTTTATTCTGACCTTGACATCAATCAACATGTTAATAATGCACGCTATTTTCAATGGACAATGGATGAATTTTCTTCTGAATTCCACATGAAATATGAATTAAAAGAGATTTTTGTTAATTATATAGCCCAAGCAAAATCAGGAGAAAGTTATGCGGTAAATTATCAGGAAATAAAACCGGGAACTTTCAATACTCTAATATTTTCTCCTGATGATAATAGAGAATTTTGCAGAATTAAAACAATTTGGAACCCAAAATAAAAAATACTTATCTTCAAAATTTTTTCCCATTGAGGAATACCTGTTCAACTTTATTACTTCCATATGAATAGGGCATAAATTCCATTGTTGACAAATGTTTTGTAATATAAAAGTTCGCAATTTTACCTTTAGCAATGGAACCCAGAGAATCACTCAAACCCATAGCATATGCAGTGTTGATAGTAGTTGCATTAAAAGCTTCTTCTGCAAACATTTTATATTTAATACAACCCAATGAAAGGATGAATTGCATATTCCCTGATGGCGAAGAACCGGGATTGAAATCTGATGCCATTGCTATTGGAAGACCGGAATCAATCATCTTGCGGGCAGGTGCATATACCATTCCCAAAAAGAAAGCAGCTCCTGGCAAAAGTGTTGGCATCGTTTCACTTCTAAGTAAAGATTCAATCTCCTTTTCCCCTGTATATTCTAAATGATCAACAGACAAGGCATTATATTTCACTCCGGCCTGAATTCCACCTGAATAATCAAGCTCATTGGCATGAATTTTAGCACGCAGACCATATTTCATTCCTTGCATAAGTATCCTTTCAGTTTCTTCAACGGTAAAGAAGCCTTTGTCACAAAAAACATCTATAAAATCAGCTAGATCTTCTGCAGAAACCATGGGAATCATTTCATTGATAATCAAATCAACATACTCTGATTGCTTTCCTTTATACTCCAATGGAATCGCATGTGCTCCTAAAAAAGTAGCTTTGATGGAAATGGGAGAACTATCTTTTAAACGCCTGATAACACGCAACATCTTGATTTCATCCTCTGTTGTGAGACCATATCCGCTTTTTATTTCAATAGCCCCTGTCCCTAATGAAATGATTTCTTCAATCCTCCCCGTGGCACTCTCATAAAGTTCTTCCTCACTTGTGTTGTGTAACAATAGTGATGAATTTAATATTCCTCCACCACGTTTCGCAATCTTCTCATAACTAAGCCCTTTTATTTTATCGATATACTCAATTTCGCGACTCCCGGCATATACCAAATGAGTATGAGAATCACAAAAAGAAGGAAATACCATTTTCCCTGTTGCATCAATAATTTCGACTTTTTCTTTTATGCTATTTAACTTCTTTTCAGAAAAATCCTCCATCTTACCAAAATCAACAATGTATTTTCCTTCTGTAATCAAATATGCATTTGAAATTGTATAAAAGTCTCTCATTTTCTCTCCAGCCCTCATTAATACAGGATTTATCTCAATTTGATTGAGTTGTTTTATATTTTTAATAAATAATGCCATGAAATTTTTATTTTTTGCAAAAATACAACGAAAATTATTATCTTTGCATTTCTTATTTTTGAAAATTATCAATATTCAAAATTCCAAATTATTAAATGAAAAAATTCCTCCTATTTTTGGTTCTATCAATTATCCCATCTTTAATTTTTTCAAAAAACATTGATTATCAAGACTTAATAAGATTTGGTCAAAATGCTTTTCAGCAAAGAATATCAAATGAAAATTCGTTTTATCAGGATCAAATTCAAATAAAAAAAGTAGATTTTCTTGTTGAAAATAGAGATACTTTAATGGCTTTAATTAATTTTAGCAATGGTGGTTTTATTCTCTTAAGTGCTGATGACGCTGTATTTCCCGTTTTAGCATATTCTATTGATAATGAAATTGATATAAATAATTTATCCCCCTCTGCCAATGATTGGATTAATATATACAAAGCTCAAATTTTAGAAATCAAAAGGCTTAATTGTTCGGCCGATGCATCAACAGTTGATGCTTGGAAAAAAATCATGAATAATTCTCAAAAGAATTCTACTAGTATTATAGTAGAACCCTTATTAACAGCTAAATGGAATCAAACAAAATATTACAATCAATATTCTCCGGAAGATGAACTTTCGCCATCCGGATATGACGGAAAGGTTCCTAACGGATGCGTAGCTGTTGCTATGGCTATGATTATGTATTATTATCGATTTCCGATTACTGGAGTTGGAAGTCATACTAATACAAGATCTAATTACAATAATTATTACGTTAACTTTGCCCAACAAGTATATAATTATAATTTGATGGAGGATGAGTTGACTTCATACAATAACGAAGTGGCTAAATTGATTTTTCACTGTGCTACCAGTGTTGATATGATGTATGGTCCTGATGGATCCGGAGCATTTAGTGAAGATGCAGCTTCTGCATTCAAGAATTTTTTCAAGTTCTCAAACTCTACTTCTATAATATACAGATCAAATTATTCCTCTTCTAATTGGATTTCAATATTGTTTTCTGAACTAAACAATAAAAGACCCATGTACTATTCGGGCTGCAGCAATAACGGCTGCCATGCTTTCGTTTGTGATGGTTATGATAGTGATAGCCTTATCCATTTAAACCTTGGTTGGGGAGGTTCCGGAAACGGTTATTATACAGTTAAAAATTTAAATAGCGGTGTGGCAGGATTTTACAGTAGTCAGGCCGTTATTAGAAATATTTATCCTGCAACTGATTATCCTACATTTTGCTCATCTACAACTACTATTGAAGGAGTGAGCGGAACCATTGAAGATGGAAGTAATAGCCAAAATTATACAAATAATTGTAATTGCACCTATATTATTGCCCCCCCAGATGCTGCTTCTTTTTCTATTAATATTCAAAAAATTAAAACTGAAATAAATAATGATACTCTCTCTTTTTGGATGGGAAATCCTGCTAATGGAAGATTAGTAGCTTCTTATTCAGGAAATTTAAGCAATGAGTATCTGTCTGTAATTAGTGACTCTTTATTTATAACTTTTAAAACTAACGGTTCTGTTACTGACGAGGGATGGAGACTAGATTTTTATGTTACTCAAAATGTTTCCAGCTGCCCAAGTATATTACTTTTGACTGATCAATCTGGAACTTTTGATGATGGAAGCGGAAATAGTGACTATTCTGCTAACTCTGAATGCTATTGGTTTATTAGACCGCAAAATGCAAGTGAAGTCTCGTATATAAATTTGTCTTTTCTCGATTTTGACATCAGTTCAGAAGACGAATTAAAAATTTTTGACACCTATTCTTCTCCTGTTCTTCTTGGAACTTACAGCGGAAATTCTAATCCGGGAAATACCACTTATTACACTAATAGGCTAAAAATTACTTTTAGGTCTGATAACTATTTACAAAAAGGAGGTTTTACGGCTCATTGGGAAACTAATCTATCCGGTGTTGAAAATAATAATCAAACCAAGGGCTCTATTTTTCCCAATCCTACAGCTAACTATTTTAAAATTCAATTACCTGAAAATTTTGGTACTTCTTGTGAAATTACAATTTTTGATATGTCAGGAAAAATTGTAAAACAAAAAAGTCTGAATTCAGGGTCATCACTATATCAAATTGATGTAACTTCTCTTTCGGAGGGATTTTATATGGTATTTGTTAAAAATCAATACGATCTTTTTTCTCATAAGTTGATAATAAAAAAAGATTAATATTTTATCGCCTTACTCTTTAACATTCTTAGGGTTTTTATTTCGCTTTAAACCTTAATCTATTACAATTATATTACTTTTTATTTCGGCATTCCGGCTCAATTCAATAAGCTGTCGGGTTTTATTCAACAATTGCAAAAGGATTGGTTTTTTCATTCCGATACGTTTAATTGCGATACTATCCCAAAAAGTGTGTAAAACTCAAAGTTTAATATTTTTGTAAAGCAAAATAAAAAAACACAAACAATGAATTTTACACAATCGCAAAATTACGAAATTTTAGAGAA
>JAGVVH010000478.1 GCA_019135895.1 Bacteroidota bacterium
ATCGCCGAAATCGGCGCCAACTTATATTAAACCAAAACAAAAAATGGAGGTAAACATGAAAAACAATGAAATTTGGGTATGCGAAGTATGTGGTTATGAATATGATCCGGCTGTTGGAGATCCTGATTCCAATATACCGGCAGGTACTGCTTTTGAAGATCTTCCGGAAGATTGGGTTTGCCCGCTTTGCGGAGTCGGTAAAGGCGACTTTGTAAAGAAGTAATCATTTCTCATCAGGTTGTCTGGAGCCAGACAACCTTTTTTTTTGAATGGAGATGAATAATATAATGCATCATTTGACAGCTACTATTTTATACCGGGAGGTTCCGGTTCGCTATGTTTCGCCATCGCACTCCCCTCTTCAATCGCTTACCCAATTTATAAATTATTTATCCCCGTTTTACTTTACACCAATATCATTCCCTTTTTTAGCAAAACGATTATTATGAAAAAATTATCTTTATTAATTCTATTATCATTTTTATTTGTAACCACTTACTCGCAGGAACTGTCAAAATCTAAAAGTAATTTTAAAGGCGGTCTCAGAGCGGGTTTTACGGCGACTCAAATTTCAGGCGATAATCTCGCCGGATTTAATAAACTGGGAGCCTATGCCGGCGCTTTTACCAATTTCCCTGTCTCTAAGGATTCAAAATGGAAATTGCAATTGGAGCTGAACTTTATCATGAAAGGCAGCAGTACCTTTAAACCAAAAAATAGTAATGCCCCAATTTTTAATAAATACGTACTTACCCTTTTTTATACAGAAACCCCTCTCCTTGTGAAATATAATTTGTATAAAGGTTTGGAAGTAGAAACCGGCCCGAGTTTTAATTTCCTTTTCGCTACTAAGGAAGTGGATGCCCTAGGAGATTTACACAGATCTCCGTTCAATATTTTTGAGCTTTCTTATATTGTTGGCGTTAGTTATTTAATTAAAGAACATTGGGGAATAAATTTAAGATGGTCAACCTCTGTCTTTCCCGTTAGAATACCGGATTGGCAGTACAATGATAATATTAAGAAACAATACAATGATGTATTGGCTTTTAGTGTTTATTATCAGTTTTAAACTATCTGATTTCATAAGTTTCTTCCAAATCCCAATAGCCTCTGATGGTTATAGGTTTTGAAAAAAAAGTAATTTTCTCAGGTTGTTGTTTGCTTTTATAATTCCCGGTATCCCATTCCCCGTTTTTATTGCGGTCATTGATGACTTTAATTTTATAGTTTCCGGGAAGCAAATGCTCATAAGTAATTTGAACAGTGGCAGAAACAATGTCCTTTTGAACCTCAATTCCCCCTGAATTAAGAAGCGTTACAATGTATTGATTGTTATCTTCAACTAAATAATTCATACTTAGATTTCCGTAATCTTTCTCTGATTTAACACTAAAAGAGAGCCTGAGACTGTCGTTATACTGATTGTTATACCCTTTAAATACTGAATCTCTAATCATGACCACATAAGGCACTTTTTCTTCCAAAATCAGCGGAATTTTAACAGATCGAATAAAAGGTTCTGCGGAAGACAAATAATTGACGATTGTGTCATTGCCACTTTTTTTATTCTTTATAATGATAGCCGGAATACTGTCAAAAGGATGAACAGGATAAGAGAAAGTGAGTGTAAGAGGCTTGTATAATTCCCCTACATTAGATGACGTGATTGATAATGCAGCGGCATCTTCTTTTTTAGTTCCTCTTAGCAAGCCTCTGTGTGCTGACTTGTATGGAGTTAATGTAACAGTGTCAGGGGAAAGATTATTTGCAGTGAATTCAAAAACTACCGAATCAGAAATTGTTTCTTTAAAATACCAGGTTACTGTATCATTTGTCTTATTGATAATCTCAAAGTAAACTAAAGCAGAATCCGGGCTCAATTGACGTGCCTTAAAATCACTCATTGGCAATTTAAATGGGAACTGATAGAGTCCTTTCTGAGAATTTATGGTTTTAGCCAACTTCTGAATAGTATCTTTTTGAGTAAACATCCACAAAGTTAGCAGATCTTCATTATCACCCCGGAAAGATTTTGTCTTAATATTGGCAGCACTATCGCCTGAAGTGGCAGCTGAATCCACTATAGGGATGGGAATTGCCGAAACGGTTGTATCATAAAAAGCTATGCTCTCATTAGGTAAGTCAAAGATATAATTGCTATTTATGTCTTTAAGACCAAATATTTTATAATCGCCATCTACAATATTCTGAATCACAAAACTTCCGTCAGATTTCGATTTGGAAAGATAGGTTGGCCGTTGAGTAAAGGGCAGCGAATCAATATTATCTTTATAAAGGAAGACAAAAGTGTTACTTTCCGGTTCTAAAGACTCTGCATTCAGAATTTTACCCTCAATCATAAAGGAGTCAATGGTTGCTCCGGTAGAAAAAGAATAGGTGTAAAATGGAATAGGATTCCCTTCAGTATAATCTTTAATAGCATTAGAAAAACCTATACTATAAGTTTTATTTTCGTCCAGCGTATCATTTATTTTTATGATAACAGATTTCCGGGAAATGGTAAAATTGGGATTATTTTTGATTGGAGGTGAAAAAATTACATTTTCAAGGGGATTATTCATTACCACAAATTCATCAAAAGTAATTTTAATCAGTTTACTTTCAAAATTGACGGAATTATTTGCCGGAACCTCTTTGATTACTTTGGGAGGAGTGATATCTTTAGGGCCACCAACAGGCGTGACAATTTTGGCACAGGAAGTCAAAATCAGCATTACGATAAAGAAAATCAGCGTTTTTTTCATTTGCATATTTATAGCGCAAAAATAGCAACTTTTTTTTATTTTTGCTGAAAATTATACTATGAAAAAACATATTCCCAATATACTTACCTGCTTTAATCTCATTTCAGGTTGTATCTCAATTGTGATGGCCTTAAAAGGCAATTTAGAAGCGGCTTCTCTTCTTATTTTTGTTTCTGCTTTTTTTGATTTTCTGGATGGTTTTGCTGCCAGAATGTTAAAAGTTCAATCAGACATCGGAGTTGATATGGACTCTTTGGCTGATGTTGTCTCCTTTGGGACAGCCCCTGCCATGATTTTGTTTGTCTGGATGGAACAATCTCTTCACAATTTAACTCCTGCATTGGAGAGTAACTTTTTGATTTCGATTCTCCCCTATTTTGCTTTCCTCGTGCCTGCCTTTTCAGCACTTAGGCTGGCAAACTTTAATCATGATGAACGGCAGCACACCGAATTTATCGGTTTGCCAACTCCGGCAAATGCTCTGTTTTTGGGATTTCTTCATTTCTCAGCCGATGAACTTTCATTTGTCGCTAATTTTTGGGTATTATTGGCCCTTACAATAGTTTTTTCTCTTTTACTGATTGTCAATATTCCCATGTTCTCCTTAAAATTTAAGCATTTTCGTTTCAAAGAGAATGAGATCAAGTACTCTTTTCTGTTAATATCTCTTATTTTATTGCTTATTTTTCAGTTAGGGGCTTTTCCGATTATCATTCTAACCTATATACTTATCTCTCTTAGTATGTTTGCTATCAAAAAAATCATTTAAAAAATGGAGTTGTCATCTGTTGCTTTGTTTTGCGGTTCTTCATCCGGGAAAGATCCAAAATATGCTGAAATAGCACGTGAATTCGGCAATAAATGTGCCGACCTTAATCTTGTTATGTATTACGGAGGAGCAGGAATAGGCCTTATGTGGGAAGCTGCGGGTACCCTTCTTAAAAGAAAGGGAAAAGTAATCGGAGTTGCGCCTTCTTTTTTCTCCCTTAATACGGTTCTTAATTCTAACGTTTCTAAAATGATTTTGGTTGATACCATGAGCGAAAGGAAGCAATTGCTTGAAAAATCTGCCGATGCTTTTGTCATTTTACCGGGCTCCTATGGCACTATGGATGAATTCTTTGAAGTGATTACGGATGCCCAATTAGGATTGCACTCAAAGCCTATTGCCATTTTGAATGCCTTTGGATATTATGATGCTCTGATTGGCTTATTGAATAATTTTAAAGAGGAAGGATTTCTACGGCCTTTTCATTATGATCTTTTTGTAGTCTCAGATACGGTAAATGGATTGTTTGAGAAACTGTCCCAATATGAAAACAGCAACGACCATCAGTGGTTGTCCAAAATAAAAAAGCAGGGCTAAACACCCTGCTTTTTTATTAAAGTTAACCTAAATTACTACTTAACCAATAACTTTGAAGTATGAACTTTCTTAGTGTCAAGGTTGGTAATCTTTAAGAAATAAAGCCCTGAAGCCAAATTATTGGTAGCTATAATATTTCTTCCGGGAGCATAATTTTCAAGTGATAAAAGTTTGCCTGTCACAGAATATACAGCCATTTGAATTGGAGCTTCATTTTCAACAATACAATAATTATCAGCCGGATTAGGATAAATATTGTTTACAACATTATCATAATCCTGAATGGAGGTGATTCCACTATTAGCCCTGTCAAGGATTATAATTCTGTTTTTGCTGTATGTAAATGAACAAACCCCTAATAAATCAACAGTATAATCAGGAATATCTTCTCCGATATAGTCGGCATCGAAATTATTGGCATGAACTACTGCAGAATAGGTAGTGCCGTTTTGAACTAGATCATAATAGGTTGCAGTGGCAAATTGTCCGGTTGCAGTAAAAGTAACTCCTTCCAGTTTAATTAGTTTAGCCTGAATGGCGTTATTGGCATTGCTATCCAAATCAGCGGCATTGATAACTAAAGGAGTAACAGAATTATTATAAGAAGTTACGGAGCAATCGGCAGTTGGAACAAACTCAATCATTCCGTAGTAGTTGGTCAGAGTTCCGGTAACATTGGTAATTCCATCGCCATTTTCAATTCCTGAATTAAGAATTCCGTCCTGGTCATAAATCAAAACAGCTCCGGAAGCATCCTGTATAAATTTCTGGTTTTTATAGGCCATTTTAAAGGTTACAACTGCTTCACCTGTTACTTTATATACAACATCGCCATAATTTATTCCCCCTGTGAATGGTGGTGCAACAGCACGCAATGCAGCAATATCGGCAACGGAAACAACATTAATACCACTTCCGGTGAGATTACCCACTCTCGGGGTTGTCAAGTCAGTAGAGGTAAAAGTGATCGTTCCTGTATAATCATCAACAGCGGTGGGATTAAAAGAGACAGAAATAAAAACACCGGTTGAAGTCATTAAGTCATTATTGTCAAAAGTGGTGGTGGGTGTAGAAAATCCGTTTCCGGAAACGGCAACAGAAACATGTCCGCCTGCGGTCAGGTTTACCCCCTTAACATTCATGGGTAAGGTTTTAGTGGTTCCAACTTCCACTTCATCAAAGTTAAGATTAGTAGGGATCAATGAAATAGTAGGTGAATTGCTGGATGCAATTTGCAAATTTTCTAAAAAGAAACGACCTTTATTGGCACCTGCTCCTTCAAATTTGATTGTAGTAGTAGCCGTTCCCCCTGTCAAAAAGAGTTCGTAATCTCCTAAAGTATAATTCGAGTTATTCAAACCGGTAGCATAGAAAGTAGTTCCGTTAACGATTACTTTTAATCTTGTAGAGTCACTGGACCATGCACAAGATTGAAAGCGAACAATAAAATTTCCTCCATTAGCAGATAAATCAATCACCGGAGTTTGCAGGTAGCCCAAAGCCGATCCGGTTCCAATTTTAACAGCACCACCGGCAGAATAAACTTTGTATCCTGTCCAGCCGGTAGTTTGCATTAAAGTATCTAATCCACCTGAAAAGTCAGTAGTTCCGGCACCTGATCCTATTGAGCCGGCAGTAAAATTGTTGAAATTCTCAGACAAGACAATAGTTTCCTGAGCATTTGAGATTTTAATAGTTCCAAGTAAGAAAAGCAACAAAATTCCTATGGAACATAAAGTGTAATTTTTTTTCATATAAATTTATTTTTAATTGTTGTTTATTATTTATGAATGACAAAAATACATTTTTTTTTCTATAATAAAAGAGGGTTATAAGAATTTGATAAAAATCACAAAGATTTGAAATACTTTGAATTAGTGATTAGAACAGAAACAGCTGGGGAATTGAAGCATAAAGTGCAACGGGGATAACAGTGAGCCGAAACGCCTAAATAGAATTAAAAAAACAAATTACAATTGTGAGTCTATCAATTTCCCGTCTTCGATGCAGATAGTTCTTGAAGAAAACTTATCTATCATGGGGAAATTATGAGTAGCCATCAAAATAGTAGTGCCGTTTTTATTGATATTGTGCAAGATTTGGAAAATCTCTTCTGAAGTAATCGGGTCCAGATTTCCGGTGGGTTCATCAGCAAGAATCACCTCCGGATAATTGAGCAAAGCGCGGGCAATACATACACGTTGTTGTTCCCCGCCCGAAAGTTGATGAGGAGAGCATGTCATTTTTATTTTTCCAGTGGGTAGCATTCAGAACAAAAAGAAGATTATCTAGCACTGTTTTGTCGGAAAGCAACTGATAATCCTGAAAAACAACCCCCAGTTTTCTTCTCAGAAAAGGTATTTGGGCGGTTCTTAATTTTTTCAAATCAAAACCGACAATGTTTGCCTCTTCTCCCAGAGCAGGAATTTCAGCAATCAGGACTTTTAATATGGAAGATTTGCCGCTACCTGTTCTACCGATCAAATAAACAAACTCTCCTTTTTTAATAGAAAGACTCACTTTGGGTAAAATCAGAATGTTTTTCTGGAAAACATCAATATTTTTCAAAGAAATAATCTCACTTCCGGGAAGCAAATCTGACTCAGGAATTTCTACTTCTTCAATAGGTTCCACTACATCCTCCTTGAGAATTTCTTCAGGGGAATTCAGGATCTCATTTTCTTGAACAGGCTCGTTGGTTTTATCTGAAATATCTTCCATATTTAAATAATTATCAATTTATTAAACTAAACAGAGAATGAAAACAAATTAAATATCAATTTTAGCATATTTGGCATTTCTCTCAATAAATTCTCTTCTCGGAGGAACTTCATCTCCCATCAGCATTGAGAAAACGCGGTCAGCTTCTGTAACATTGTCAATAGTAACCTGCCGTAAAGTACGACGTTCAGGATCCATAGTGGTAGTCCAAAGTTGTTCATCATTCATTTCACCCAAACCTTTGTATCGTTGAATGTGCAATCCTGCATCATTAGCTCCGTTATTAGTCACTTCTGCAATAACAGCTTCTCGTTCTTCTTCATTCCATACATAGCGTTCCTCTTTACCTCTTTTAACCAAATAAAGCGGAGGAGTGGCAATATAGACACAACCTCTTTCAATTAACTCTTTCATGTGGCGGAAGAAGAAAGTGAGGATAAGGGTGTCGATGTGGCTACCATCGACATCAGCATCGGTCATCAGAATAATCTTATGATAGCGCAGTTTATCCATATTCAGCGCTTTGGAATCATCATCAGTGCCAATAGAAACACCAAGGGCTGTATAAATATTTTTAATTTCTTCACTATCAAATATTTTATGGTGCATTGCTTTTTCGACATTCAGAATTTTACCGCGGAGGGGCAAAATGGCTTGATAGTGGCTGTCACGTCCCTGTTTGGCAGTTCCCCCTGCAGAATCTCCTTCGACCAGAAATAGTTCACACTGAGCGGCATCTTTAGAAGAGCAATCCGACAATTTACCCGGAAGGCCTCCCCCATTAAAAACACTCTTTCGCTGAACGAGTTCACGGGCTTTTCTTGCAGCATGTCGGGCAGTAGCAGCCAAAATCACCTTGTTGACAATCTCTTTGGCATCTTTCGGATTTTCCTCAAGGTAATTTGTCAACATCTCCCCTGCCATCTGGTCAACTATACCCAACACTTCATTATTTCCAAGTTTGGTCTTGGTCTGACCTTCAAACTGAGGTTCCGGAACTTTTACGGAAATGATGGAAGTTAAGCCTTCTCTGAAATCATCTCCGGAAATTTCGATTTTCTGTTTTTCCAGCTTTTCAAGCATTTTACTTTCATCAGCATATTTTTTAAGCGTTCTGGTTAGAGCTCTTCTGAATCCGGTAAGATGCGTTCCCCCTTCTATCGTATTAATGTTATTTACATAAGAATGGATGTTTTCTGTAAATGAAGTATTATACTGCATTACAATTTCCACGGCAACATTCTGTTTTTCCCCTTCCATGTAAATAGGATACTCCATAATTTTTTCACGTCCGCTATCCAGATATTTGATAAAATCTTTCAATCCATCTTCGGAATAAAAGGTGTCGGTAATATAATTGCCATTATCATCAACTTCTCTTAAATCGGTTATTTTCAGAGTAATGCCTCTATTTAAAAATGCCAACTCTTTAAGTCTGGTAGATAAAGTATTGTAATTATACTGTTTCGTAATAAAGATAGAATCGTCAGGCAGGAAAGTAATTTTTGTTCCCTTTTGGTCAGAATCTTCCAACTCTTTTATTGAATAGAGAGGCTTTCCATAGGCATATTCCTGAAGAAAATGTTTCCCGTTACGATAAATGTCAGCACGTAGATGTTTTGAAAGAGCATTCACACAGGAAACTCCAACTCCGTGCAAACCTCCGGAAACTTTATATGACTCTTTATTGAATTTACCTCCGGCATGTAATACTGTCAAGACAACCTCAAGGGCAGAGCGTTGTTCTTTTTCATGAAAATCAGTCGGGATTCCACGACCGTTATCGATGACAGAAACAGAGTTGTCCTCATTAATAAAAACTTCAATATTATTACAGAAGCCGGCTAAAGCTTCATCAATGGAATTATCTACAACTTCATACACTAAATGATGCAAACCACGCTCGCCAACATCGCCAATATACATGGCGGGACGTTTCCTTACTGCTTCAAGACCTTCAAGTACTTGAATGTTTTCTGCATTGTACTCTTCGTTTTCTTTTTTTCTTTTATCTAACTCACTCATAATCAGCAATATAATTTAATTTTTAGACTACACAAAGATAGTAAAAAAAGTGATATACAAATCCCTTTTACTGTCAAAAAAAAATTAATTTTGTGATAATAAATTGATGTTTGATTGCAATAGGTGATTTTCTTAATTTTCAATCATTTAGACAATAAATTTAGAACATAATAAGAGTAAAATGAATTTAGACCTGAGAGAAAAAAAGAATTGGAAGGTGAAGATTGAATTAAGCAGGTCTAAAAGTATTATGATTCGGTATCTTATTTTTTATTATCTGAAAAATAAAACTATTTTGCCCATACGTGAAGATGATGCAGATGACATTAAGATAGTACATGATAATTTGGTCATAATTGATGATAATCGGGATAAAAACGATCCGGATCCGGTAGTGATAGATGTTCGTGATTGTGGTGCCGGCTATCGCTTTTTGCTTTCAGTTTTAGCTGTTACGGAAGGGAATTGGTTTTTAACGGGTTTTGAGCGACTCCTGAGAAGACCTATTGACAATCTTATTGCGACTCTTCAGGGATGTGGGGCGAGCATAAAAAAAGAGGAAAAAGGGATTTTAATCAGAGGAAAGAAATGTTCTGCGGAAAGTGTCCAAATTGATTGTACTCATAGCAGTCAGTTTGCCAGTTCTCTGTTGCTTATCAGCGAGGTTATTGGGTTAAAGGAACTTAAAATAATTCCGGAGAAACCGGCTTCTGCAGGATATATTGCAATGACCGGGAAAGTGATGGAAGATGTCAACAGTCACAACTGCCATATTCCTTTGCCGGAAATTGAAAGGGACTGGAGTTCGGCAGCTTTTTGGTATGCTCTGGTTGCGCTGTGTGAGGGTGCCGTTTGTGAATTGCCCGGGTTGAGAAAAGAGAGTCTGCAAGGAGATTGTAAAATTGCCGATATTTTTGATTCTCTGAAGGTTATTACTACTGAAACGGCTGAGGGAATTGTCATCAGACAGGATGCTGATTCCAAAAGAGATAAAATTTCGAAGTTAACACTTGATCTTTCGAAAAATCCCGATTTGACTCCGATATTGGCAGTGGTGGGAATATTATTACAGATTGAATTGGATCTTACAGGGTTGCAGAACTTAAATTATAAGGAGTCCCGACGGTTGGAGATGCTGGAAAAAGCATTGTCCCCTTTTGCTACGATTACCATCATCGATAATAAGAGCCTTTATATTAGAGAGATTAAAGAATGCCGCAATCAGGATCTCTGTTTTGAGAGCTTTCAGGATCATCGCTTTGTGATGGCATTTGCTCTGTTTGCAACAAAAAACAGGGTGATGATTCAAAACACTGAAGTAGTTTCAAAATCATACCCTAATTTCTTTCAGGATATCAATAAAATAGTTTGTTGTTAGCCGTCTAAGGCATTTGCCCCACTCACAATTTCAATCAACTCGTTGGTAATGGAAGACTGACGTGCATTGTTGTATTTGAGTTTCAGCTCTTTCAGGATTTCGTTGGCATTGTCAGTAGCTTTTGACATCGAAGTCATGCGCGCACCGTGTTCGGATGCAATGGAATCTATAAGGGTTTTATACATCTGGACCTTGACAATCTTGGGAATTAATTCTTCCAAAAGCTCATTTTTTGAGGGTTCAAATATATAGTTGGTGTTGATTTTCTTTGAATTGTCAGGGAGAAGATTGCTGATGGGCAAGTAATTTTCCACGATGATTCGCTGGGTTGCAGGGTTAACAAATTGATTGTAGACAATATCTACTTTGTCTATTTTCTTGGTTATGAAATCCTGCATTAATTTTTCAGAGACTTTCGCAATTTCTGAAAAATCGGGAGAATCGACGAATGAATCGTTTGTTGAGATGATTTCAAAGTGTTTGCGCAGTTGTTCGAATCCCTTTTTGCCGAAGCAGATGATTTTAATCTTGCCTGCTTTAAACTGTTCAGGGTATTTGGTTTCAGCAGTGAGCATCACCTCTTTGACGATGTTAGAGTTAAAGCTGCCGCAAAGTCCTCTGTTTGAGGTGATGGCAAGAATGACAATATTCTCGGGGTTTCTGGCTTCAAAAAGGGGCATGTTTTCAATGCTGTCAAGTGAAGTAGAGAGATTCTGGAGAATTTCGGAAAGTTTATCGGAATAGGGACGCAAACTGAGAATAGACATTTGGGCACGGCGCAATTTGGCTGCCGAGACCAGCTTCATGGCTCCGGTAATCTTTTGTGTAGAAGTTACAGAAGCAATTCTGACTCTGATTTCTTTTAAATTTCCCATTGCAGATTATAGTTCATATTTAGGAGCAACCTGTTTACAAACAGCCTCAAGGGTAGCAGTTTCATCATCCCCAATTTTGCCGCTTTTGAGCACTTGAAGTAAATCGGCATGTTCTTCGCGAAGCTTATTAAGAAAATCCATTTCAAAATTCTTAATCCGGGCAATAGGGACTTTAAGCAACAACCCTTTTACCCCGCAATAGATGATGGCAATTTGTTCTTCTACCTTGTAAGGAGAATATTGATGTTGTTTAAGGATTTCCACATTTCTGGATCCTTTGTCAAGAACGTTTTTAGTTGCCTGATCGACATCCGAGCCGAATTTAGAAAAGGATTCCAATTCACGGTACTGAGCCTGGTCAAGTTTGAGGGTTCCGGCAATTTTTTTCATGGACTTAATCTGAGCATTTCCCCCGACTCTGGATACTGAAATACCCACATTGATAGCCGGGCGAACGCCTGAATTAAAGAGGGCTGTTTCCAAAAATATCTGCCCGTCTGTAATAGAAATTACATTAGTAGGGATATAGGCAGAAACATCGCCTGCCTGAGTTTCAATAATAGGAAGCGCGGTCAGCGATCCCCCACCCTTCACGATGGGTTTCATCACTTCGGGCAAGTCGTTCATTTGGGAAGCTATCTCGTCAGACTCAATGATTTTGGCAGCTCTTTCGAGGAGTCTTGAATGCAAGTAGAATACATCTCCCGGGTAAGCTTCACGTCCGGGGGGACGACGAAGTAAGAGGGATACTTCACGGTAGGCAACTGCCTGTTTTGAAAGGTCATCATAGATAATCAGTGCCGGACGACCTGAATCACGGAAATATTCGCCGATGGCAGCTCCTGCAAAGGGAGCATAAAATTGCATGGCAGCAGGATCAGAAGCGGTAGCAGAAATCACCACTGTGTATTTCATAGCGCCGTATTCGGTCAATATTTGCACATTATTGGCTACGGAAGAACCTTTTTGTCCAACAGCCACATAAATACAATATACCGGCTCGCCTTTGTCATAAAATTCTTTCTGATTGATAATCGTATCAAGTGCTATGGCCGTTTTTCCCGTTTGACGGTCTCCAATGATCAATTCCCTTTGGCCACGACCAATAGGAATCATGGCATCGATAGCTTTAATACCGGTCTGGAGAGGCTCTTTAACGGGCTGACGGAAGATAACTCCGGGAGCTTTACGCTCGATAGGCAGTTCTATCAAATCGCCTTCAATCACTCCTTTGCCGTCAATAGGTTCTCCCAAAGTGTTGATTACACGACCTAAAAGGCCTTCGCCAACCTTTATGGAAGCAATTCTGCCGGTACGTTTGCAAAGGTCTCCTTCGTTGAGTTCTTTTGAATCGCCTAACAATACCACTCCCACATTATCTTCTTCCAGATTGAGGACGATTCCCATGACGGTGCAGTTTGGCTTTTCAAATACGACCAACTCCCCGGAACAGGCATTCTGAAGGCCATATACCCGGGCAATGCCGTCACCGACCAATAAAACAGTGCCGGTTTCTTCCAATTCAGTCTTTGAGTCAAAATTATGTAACTGCTGACGTAGTATTGCGGTTACCTCCGACGGTTTAATTTCTGACATAGTAATTTAAATTATAGTGATTATCTGATTAGTATTGACGCTGATAAATGTTGAAGGAAAACTCACGTTTTAGTTGATTGATTTTAGCTAAGATACTGGCATCAATAATAAAATCTTCAATTTTAACAATGAACCCCCCGACTATTTTAGGATCGATTTTTAAATGAATTTCTACGGTGGCGTGAGATTGTTCCTCAAGAATCTCTTTTATTTTCAAAAGAAGTGCTTCATCAAGTTCCTGAGCGGTAGTAATCTGAGCAATTTTGATATTGTGATGTTTGTAATAAAATTTTATGAACTCTTCACAAATCTGCAAAAGAGCAGGTTCGCGTTTTTTCATAATCAATAATTTGAGAAAGCCAAAGGTAATTTGGGAGGTTTTCTTTTCAAAAACATCGGCAAATATTTTTATTTTTTTTTCGGGAAAAATGACCGGACTTTCAATGACTACAAATAAATCCCTATTATCACGAAAAATAGTTTTGATATATACAACATCTTGATATACAGCTTCAAGATTGTCATTTTCAAGAGAAAATTCGTAGAGTGCTTTTGCGTATCTGTTGGATAACTTAGGATTTTTCATTTTTCAAATTAAAGTTTGCAAAGATACATTTTTTTGAATTATTTTATCTTTTGAAGAGTAAAATATAACTAGAAAAATGGAATATTTCTATTTTTTTATGACCGAAAGTCCCAATTTTTCGCCCTCTTTAATCATCAGTTGATAAGCTGCTTCGAAGTTGTTTTCAATTTGACCGTCGAGAATGGCTTCTCTGATAGCGGTTTTGATTACGCCAACTTCATAAGAGGGAGGAATACCGAAAGTCTCCATGATCAAGGTCCCGTCAACAGGAGGCTGCCAGTTCCTTAGCTTGTCCTTCTCTTCAATTTCTACCAGCTTTTGACGCACTTTCGCAAAATTGGCAAGGCATTGTCGGATGGTCTGGGGATTCTTGGAAGTAACATCGGCTTCACACAATAGCATTAAATCATCAACGTCATCTCCGGCATCAAAGAGCAACCTGCGAATGGCAGAGTCGGTGATAACGTCTTCAACCAACGCTATCGGACGCAAATGGAGGGAGACCAACTTCTTTACATATTTATACTTTTCATTATTGGGCAGTTTTAAATCGCGGAAAATAGTACCCACCATCTTAGAGCCGATAAAGTCATGACCATGAAAAGTCCAGCCTGTCTGGGGATCATATTTTTTGGTTAACGGTTTGGCAATATCATGAAGCAGGGCTGCCCACAAAAGCCAGAGATTGCTGCTCACCATTCCAATTTTGTCCACTACCTCCAAGGTATGGAAATAGTTATCCTTATGCCCCCGACCATCGATATAGTTCACTCCTTTCAGGGCAATAAGTTGCGGTAAAAACTGCGACAGCAGGCCCGTTTCATCCAGCAATTTAATGCCGACGGAGGGCTTGGGCGAGAGCAGAATTTTGTTGAACTCCTCTACAATTCTTTCTTTGGATATAATTTGCAATCGCTCGCTATTTTTCTTAATGGAGTCAATAGTCTCTTCCGCAATGGTAAACCCGAGTTGAGAAGCAAATCTCACTGCCCGCATCATTCTGAGGGGATCGTCCGAAAAAGTAATATCGGGGTCTAACGGGGTTTTGATCAGCTTCTTTTCAATATCCTTCACGCCTCCGAAAGAATCGATCAGTTTTCCTTTTTCAGGTCCGTTCAGGAGAACGGCAAGTGTATTGATAGTGAAATCGCGTCTGTTCTGGTCATCTTGCAACGTCCCATTTTCCACCACAGGCTTTCTTGAATCGGAGCTGTAGGACTCTCTCCGGGCTCCCACAAACTCGATTTCGGCTCCCATATAGTTGAATTGTGCGGTGCCAAAGTTTTTAAAAACATTGACTTGCAATTTGGGGGAAATTTCTCTCGCTACCGCTTTTGCCAGCTCAATACCGCTGCCAATAACCACAATGTCAATATCTTTTGAATCCCGATTCAGGATAATATCGCGAATTACACCGCCTACAGCATAGGAAGTAAGGCCAAGATTGTCGGAAACTCTCTCCACAATCTCATAAATAGGATGTTGTAAGGATTTAAGCAAGGCTTTCATTCGTTTAATTTGATGCTGCAAAAATAATGAAATCTATTCGTCTCTTTGATGAAGAAGTAAAAAAATATAATAATGAAAAAAGACTAAGTTCCGGCTAAAAAGAAACCATTCGCTATCATAATAAACAATTTACAGAAGTTCAATTTATATTGAATTTTGTGCATTGGCTTCGTATAATTCTTTTCCAAGAAATAAAATCCCAAAAGTAACAATACCTAGTAAAGGGAAAAATAAAGCAGCAATACATGATATTACGACATTCTTAAGTTCATACTTTCTAAAGTCAATAATCAATAAGACCATCACAATTAGTCTAATCAAATAGTCTGTGAATGTAGGCATATAATTTATTTTCGAATCTACAAATACGTCATTAAAAATCAATAAACGAATATAATACCAAGGCATTCCAAATAAAGAATTAATTATAAGTAAAATCACATACTTATTAAGAGCTTTAATTAATTTGTTCATATTTAGTGTTTTTGGATTATTAATTTATTATACGAAATTGTCAAAAGGAAAAAGATAATTCCCAATACATTGAAAAAAAAGGTCAAAATTAGAATTGGAATATTTACAACTTTTTCTCTTTTCATGTCTTTGAAAAGTAAGAAGATTATAATAATGTTAAAAATATAATCAATTACTCTTGATAAATATGCTGTTCCTAAAGTAACTATTTCACCATTGTCTTGTTGCATAATCAATAAGTCCGGCCAAATAGTAATTATAATGGTAGTAATAAGTTTCACAGCCACAAATGTTATAATCGCTATTATCAAGTATTTTATTAATAACTGTCTCATATTTTAAATTACTTTCGTTTTTAGTTTAAATTATATTGAGTTCTACAAAGAGCAGTATAACATTTTTATGCATTATTCCATTATCAAAGCAATCATATCAATTATGCTTGTTTTGTATTCAAAAGATATCTTTTAAACTTTCAATACTATTATTATCATTTGAAAGGGCAAATATAAAATATATTCTCAATGCTTGAAAAAAATAAGTTTTTCAAAACATGCCCACATAAGTATAAATATTCCTATACTTCAAGAAAGTATGAAGAAAGATGAGAAATAAGACAACTGCTAAAACAATTTACTATTTAATAGATTTAAACATTCTGTCCCAGCGGATTTTGCCTTCACCAAAATCTTTAAATTTGTCGAGAGATAACCATACAAAGAGGGCTTTTCCGACAATATGATCTTCGGGTACAAATCCCCAGAACCTTGAGTCGGCAGAATTATGACGATTGTCTCCCATCATGAAGTAGTAGTTCATCTTGAAGGTGTAATGGTCGGTTTCAACTCCATTGACATAAATCTTGCCATCCACAACTTTCAAATCATTCAATTCGTAATTGTGGATAATTTTATCATAGAGTACAATGGTGGAGTCGTTTAACGGAACTGTAACCCCTTTCTTGGGAACAACCAGCTTGCCGAAAAAATCTTTGTTCCATTGATATCTTTTATCATGCGGAAAGATATTGATATCAGCATTGTTCTCATCGTCAATAGATTTTTCAACCGTCATCCCCATCTTTTCTATTTTGGATTTTTGTTCATTGGTAAGCCAATATTTGGTGGTAATATTGTTGTATTTCAAAATATCTTCTTCATTAATATCCAATGATTTCCGTTTTTTCAAAGTGAGTCCTCTTCCGGTAGAATCGGTTACAAAATAAGAATATTGCATACGCGGAGGATTGGGAGCAGGTGTGCCATTGACGTAAAGTTGGCCGTTAATAACTTCAATGACATCACCCGGGATGGCAATACATCTTTTAACATAGTTTTCTCTCTTATCAACCGGACGGGCGGTAACGGTATATTCTTTTTTCACGGCCTCCCTACCCTTTCCGGGATAATAAAATCCGGCATATTTATTCTGGATATAGTTAATCATATCCGGCGGATACCTGTTGTATATGCTTTCCATGTCGCTAATGGAAGATTTTGGATTAAGCATGGTCTCAAATTCCCGGACAATGGCATAATAACTTTCATTTTGCCTTTCAAGGGCCACCGTATCACCGTCAGGATAATTGAAAACCACCACATCATTTCGCTGGATATTTTTAGTAGCGGGAAAACGCATGTATGGAAGGGTAAGCCATTCAACATAAGCCTTTTTAGTCTTGGTCAATGGAATGGTGTGATGTACAAACGGGATCGCCATAAAGGTTTCGGGCACTCTTCCGCCATACTCTACCTTGCCGACAGCAAGATAATCGCCGATCATGAGAGAGCTTTCCATAGAGGAAGTGGGGATGGCATAAAATTCCACTAAAAATGTACGGATAATATAGGCAGCAGCAACCGCAAAAATGATGGCATCGCCCCATTCACGTGCCGTGCTTTTCTTGAATTTGGGAAGGTTTGCCAAGGTAGTATAATGTTCTTTCTTCGAAAATCCGAGATACGGAAGATAGATAAAGAAAAAGAGGGTTCCCAATATCAAAGGGAGGTAACTTGTCTTTTTGAATAATCTGATGGTTTTCCAAATCATCATGAATACCATGAAAATGGAGATGAAAGGAAACAGGATGAGCAACATCCACCACCACGGTTTGGAAAGTACTTTGAGCCAAATCCACATGTTGTAAACGGGAATGAGGGAAAGCCATCCCTTTTGCCCCGCTTTTTTAAAGATAGTCCAAAGTCCTATCTGGAACCCGATAAAAGATATAATCAAAATGACAATTACTGCAGTATAAGATAATTCCATTGTTTTAGTTATTTTGAATTTGTGATACTAAATGAAATATATTTTTAAAATCATAGACCCCTTTGTTCTGAATAAGCCATAGCGCCGCATTTACTGCTCCCATGGCAAGTCCCGAACGGTTATGGGCAATATGTTCTATATTGAGGGTGTCAGCAAAGGATGCATAATGGACACTGTGTGTTCCGGGGACATTTTCGACTCTGTTGGCTTTGATGGAAATAGTATCAGGATTTTGGCTATCCAATTCCCACCCTTTTTTGCGTTTCAGCTCTCTCAGAATGAGGTTGGCAGTGGTAATGGCAGTGCCGCTTGGAGCATCCAATTTTGTAACATGATGCGTCTCTTCAATCGAAACTTCATATTGAGACTGGAGATTCATCAGTTTGGCTGCAAATTCATTTATTTTAAAGAAAAGATTGGCTCCGATGCTAAAATTAGAGCCGTAAATAAAGGCGTTGCAGTTTTTTGAGCATAGTTTAATCACTTCAGGCAGCCGGTCATACCATCCGGTAGTACCGGTAACCAGCGGAATTTTATTGTCAAAGCACCGCTTAAAGTTCTCAATAGCACTTTCAGGAGTTGAAAATTCAATGGCAACATCACTCTTGAGAAAATCAGCAAATTTCACTTCCCAATCGCTTTCGTTGTCAATTATTGCGGAGATGGAATGATTTTGACGAATCAAAATCTGCTCAATTTCCTTTCCCATCTTCCCATAACCGATAATTGCAATTTTAGCCAAAATAATAGTTTTAAAATTTAATAGTTAAAGCCAATCCCGAACTAAACGTTCCGGTGTGATAATTATTGTTAAAAGAGGGTTTAATCTTCATGGAAAGATCGTCAGAGATGTCAAAATAGAAAAGATGGGCATCCACGGTGGCATCAATAAGATTGAGGACATATATTATTGCAAAAGCTCCGATGGCTATTTCCATATTTCGCCGGTAATAATTTTTCAAAGCAAGGACATTTTCATCGGCATAGGTGGCAAGGTCGGGATTGAGCAAGTCGATTTCACCATTCATTCGGTGAATATATTCTTTTTGATAAAGAGAAGTTTTGGCTGAAAAATCATAAATAAAATAACCCGAAACTCCGAGACAGGCATATACAATAGGCACTTTCCACCATTTATGATTATAAATCTGCCCACCCCCGGGAATGATAGAGAGCAGTGTGGCAATCTTGGGATTGTGTCTTTTCCTTAAGATGGAGTCGGTTAGAGCAATGGTATTCTTTTTTCCGCCGGTATCAGGGATCATTTTAGGAGTGTTGCGGTTGACCTCTCTTTTGGAGCTTTTGATCTGAATGTTTTCAGCAGGATTTTTTAAAGAAGCGCTATCTGTCTGCGAATATATAAATCCCGAAAAGGAAAAAATAAGGAGAAAGATAAGTGCCAATTTGAATTTCATGCCAAAGCTATTAGATAATCTGAACGGAATAAATGAATAATATTGCTTCGATACAAATTATATTAACTCAATATAGAAATAATTTTCTTTAGCTCTTCATCACTATTAAAGGCAATGGATATTTTACCTTTTCCGGAGATATCTTTAGATATTTTAACTTTAGTATTTAATTTTTTAGTCATGGAAGTCTGAAAATTAACCACCTGATCGGAAAGGGTAATTTTAATTTTAGTTTTGGGGGTTTTATAATCGAGAGAATGTTTTTTAACCAAAGCTTCTATCTGTCTGACAGAGAGTCCCTGAGTAATAATATCATTCACCAGTTTAGCCTGAAGGGTATCATCTTCAATAACCACAATAGCACGGGCATGTGCCATGGAGATTTTCTTATCGCGAACGGCAATCTGAGCTTCTCTGGAGAGTTTCAGCAATCTCAGATAGTTGGAGATGGTACTTCTGTTTTTGCCCACTTTGTCGCTTAATTCATCCTGATTCAAGTTGCATTCGTCGATCAGACGCTGATAAGAAATGGCGATTTCAATAGCATTCAGGTCTTCACGTTGAATATTTTCCACCAAGGCCATTTGAATCGTCATCAAATCATCGGCAGTACGTACAAAGGCGGGAATTTCGGTAAGACCTGCCATTTTGCAAGCTCTCAAACGACGTTCTCCGGAGATGAGCTGATATTTACCATTCTCAACCGGTCGAACGGTAATAGGCTGTATCAATCCGTAATGTCTGATGGACTGTGCCAATTCTTCCAGTTTTTCCTCTTCAAAATCGGAACGGGGTTGAAAGGGGCTGGCTTCAATAGAAGCTATTTTAATATAACTGTTTGCATCCGATTTGATTCGGGCGGCAGAATTAGGGGCTATTACTTCCATCTCACCACCAAGCAAAGCACTCAGTCCTTTTCCCAGGGAGCCCGCATTTTTATTTTTATCCATAATAAACTCTCTATTGAATTTTAAATCCGTTGTTTACCAAAATTTCTTTGGCTAAATTCAAGTGATTGGTAGTGCCGCGCGACTGTACATCATAAAGTAAAATCGGTTGGCCGTGGCTGGGAGCTTCGCTTAAACGAATATTTCTGGAAATAACCGTATTAAAAACAATGTTTTTGCAATGTTGTTTCACATCTTCCACAACAGCATTGGCCAGTTTCAGGCGGGAATCATACATGGTAAGTAAAATTCCTTCTATCGACAATTCGGGATTCATCCCGGATTGAATAAGACGAACCGTATTGAGCAATTTGCCAAGCCCTTCAAGGGCAAAATATTCGCATTGAACGGGAATGATAACCGAATCTGATGCTACCAGGGCATTCAGGGTAATTAAACCGAGCGAAGGAGCACAATCAATGATGATGAAATCATACTCATTTTTAAGGGCATGAATAGCATCTTTCATTCTGTATTCTCTTCTATCCAAAGAAATCATTTCAATTTCAGCTCCTACTAAATCAATATTGGAAGGAAGCAGGTACAAGTTAGGGGTTGCAGTTTCAAAAACGATATCCTGGGCATACACATTGCCTAAGATAGCATCATAAACACTGTATTCTACCTCTTTCTGATCAAGTCCCACTCCTGCAGTAGCATTCGCCTGAGGATCGGCATCAAGAAGTAATGTTTTATACTCCAATACGGCAAGGGAAGCGGCCAAGTTGACAGCAGTCGTTGTTTTCCCTACGCCACCCTTCTGATTAACGACAGCTATTATTTTCCCCATTTTATGCCTCCAAATCTTCAAAATTTAAATCAACACCTTGTTTATTAGTGTCATTATCAAACAATTCATCTTCAGGAATTTTGCCTGTTTCAATAAAATCCAACACGCCCCCTAATGCATTCTGAAATTTGGAGAAATCTTCTTTATAGAGAAAGAGCTTGTGCTTTTCATAGAAGAAAGTCCCGTTATCAGCATTGAATTTACGTTTGCTCTCCGTGATAGTTAAATACTTCTCATCACTCTTGGTGGTTTTAACATCGAAAAAGTAAGTACGTTTCCCAGCTCTTACAGTTCTAGACAAAATTTCATTTTTTTCTAAATTTTCCATTTCTCAATCTTGTTGTTTCTTTTTAAATTTTAAAGCTGCAAATATAACATAAATTACTAACGAGGTTTATTTCGTATTATTTTAATAAAATTATTTTCTGTTTTTTTGTAACTGAGCCTGTTGTTTTGCCAACTCTTCCATTTTGATTTGCCATTTGGATTTCTTGACAGGTTTCTGCATGTTTAATTTGATCTTGTCATGTAAACTATTTTCATTTACAGCCATGCGGAAAATCCACATCTGCAAGAAGGTAAATAAGTTTACTAAAAGATAGTAGTAGGTCAATCCTGAGGAGAAGCTGTTGAACATTCCCAAGAACATGATCGGCATGATATACATCATCACTTTCATCATCTTTTGCGACTGATCATTTCCACCGGGAGCCATCAGCTTGTTATTTAACCAGGTGTAGAAAATGGTGGCTACCGTCATGAGCAAGGTAAAGAGGCTGACATGGTCGCCATAAAAAGGAATGTTGAATCCTAATTGGGCAATGGAATCATAGGTTGACAAATCTTCGGCCCATAAAAAGCTCTGCTGTCTTAATTCATAAGCCGCGGGGAAAAACCGATACATGGCGATTAAGATAGGCATCTGCAACAACATTGGCAAACAACCCGACATGGGATTTACTCCGGCACTTTTATACAGAGCCATCGTTGCCTGTTGTTTTTTGCCTATATCATCAGGTTTGGGATAACGTGCGCTGATTTCGTCAATTTCCGGTTTCAATACCCGCATTCTTGCAGAGGAAAGGTAGGTCTTATAGGCAATGGGCAAGAGAATGATTTTGAGGAAGAAGGTGAGAATAAGAATGATGATACCGTAATTCAATCCGTATGCTTCCAACCAGTTGAAAACGGGGATTACGGCAAATCTGTTAATCCAGTGCAGTAAGAAGAAGCCCCAGCCGAGCGGAACCAGCCGTTCCATATTCAAATCATATTTCTTGAGTAATTTATACTGATTTGGTCCATAATATAAGGATAGGTCAAACCCGCCGTTATTAAGGTCTTCAATCTCAAAGTCCAAGTCGGCACTCATCTTTTTCAGCAGGGCGCGTTCTGCCTTGTCGGGAACGTTGACTTCCAGTAATCCGGTGGAAAAATTGCCGGAATCTGCTATCATTATAGAGGTAAAAAACTGCTGTTTAAAGGCAACCCATTTTAATGGTGTACTGAACTCTTTCTTATCCGAATCACGTTCTTTCAGGTTCTCCACTTCCGACAAATTGTCCATATAAAATAAGGAGGTAATATCCCTTTCATACTGGTAATTTTTCTCCATACTCATCAAATCGGCATTCCAATCAATCGTAAAGGTATGATTATTAGGATATAAATAATCTTTCATATTGACAAAATTGATGTCAAAATCAAAGCGATAGTTATCGGCAGAAAAGGTGTAGCAATATTCTATATAACTGTCATTGTCCAGGGTTTCGCATGCGTTGCCGCTGGTATCGGCAGTAACAGGATGCAACTTCAGGGAAATGGTTTTCTTCCCTTTTTCTTTTACAAAAAGGGTATCCTCAATATCTGCAATAAACTTGTAATCTTTTGAATTAATGATTGATTGATCATTCAACATCAGCGCAATGTTGAGGGTATTATTATTGTCAAAGAGAACCAGCGGTTGTTTAACGGAATCTTTCGGAGAATAATGATAAATATTCTTCAACTCAATTCTGGAGACATAGCCTCCTTTTTTGGAAATTGAATATTTTGCCAGGTCAGTTTCTACCTGATAGGCCGATT